>JAHEEJ010000014.1 GCA_024640705.1 Deltaproteobacteria bacterium | reverse complement strand
CGAGTTCCGGTTCACCGAGGCGGCGGGTGTCCCCCGGGCCTCCGACGGGGCAGGCCCTGATTGGTGCCGAAGCGGCGCTGCGGAAATCCCCCGAGCCTCTGCGCGAGATTGGTTACCGCGATTGGCTCGCGTGTCCGACTGAGCGCCTTCGAGGAGAACCGGAGTCAGCCGCTGTGTACCGGTTTTCATCCCGAACGGATGAGGCCACACCTTTGGCTGCTACTGAGAGAACTCCTCTCGTGCTCCGAGCGCATTTTGGAAGCTCCCGGGTCCGGGAAGACCTCCCGCGCCTTATCCGCGAAGCCGGCCGTTCTGGCTCCGGCTGCGCGAATCTTTTGCCCACCCCCACCGACACCCGTCTCATACGCAGGTCACGCGGCGTGTGGTGCGGTCAGCGGAAGCGAGACCTCGGATCTCCTCGGGCCGCGGCCCATAGCGTATGACTCCACCGTACTCCTCGAATCGAGATCGATCAATCGGATTTTCAGATAGTTCAGACGATTTTTTACCCCAGAATCCGGGGGCTTGGAGCGCGGGGCTTGCCCCGCGGGACCGCGCAACCCAGCTGATCTCGCTACACTCGCGCCCGCTTGGAGCCAGCTGGCGGCTGCGTAAAATCTGGGGGGAAATCGCTGCCCGCGGCGGACCCTTCGATTGAAGTAGCGAGATAATCAGCCGCGAGACCGGAGCTTTGGCCGTCTCGCCCGTGGTGTACACGTGGATCCGCGTGATCCACAGAACTCAGAGGATGGGAGATCCGTGTCGCGCCGTATCATCCTTTGCGATGGAGCTGAATTAGCCCGCTTTTGGAGCCGCATCGGCGCCGGCGAAATCGAGGTCCTCACCTGGGTTCCGCGCGAGGACGAACCGCGTGCGCGCCCGCCCGGATTCCACTCCCTGCAGGGTGGACTCACCGTCGAGGGGATCGAGAAGCTCAACCCGAAGGCCGGAGACGAGTTCGCGCTCGTGAGCGAGGATCTGCCGTTCGTTCGGGCCGCGGTTGCTGCGATCTCTGAAGTCCAGCCCGAAGCTCCGGTGCTGCTGCTCTCCGACCGGGTCGATTCCGAGGACCTGCCCGACCACCCGTGCCTGCTGCGAGCGGGATTGCGTTCGCTGATTCGAGATGACATCGACGAAGAGTTCGCCCACCTCGCCAACCTGCATCGGGTGGTGGAGTTGCGCGAACTCGTCGAACCGAGGGAAAAACTGGGGATCCTGCTGCAGCCGGACCCCGACCCCGACGGCATCGCCTGCGGCTATGCGTTGCGCGCCTTGCTCGGCCGCAAGCGCCCGACTGCCCCGCTGATTTCCTTTGGTGCGGTCAAGCGCCCGGAAAACATCGCGATGATCGATGCCCTCGGGATCGACGTTCGAACCGTCACCCCCGATGAGCTCGACGAGTTCGACGGGCTGGCGCTGTTGGACGTCCAACCCACGGTATTCGGCGAGAACATGCCCGCGCGGGTGCGTTCGGTGGATGTGGTGATCGATCACCATCCAGAGCGCCCGGGTTACGACGCGGTGTTCCGGGACATTCGCCCCAATTACGGCGCCACCGCGACGATCCTGACCGAGTACATCCGCGCTGCCGGCCTCGACCTCTTTCCCAGGCTCGCGACCGCGCTCGTCTACGGCATCAAGAGCGACACACAGTTACTCGGCCGAGAGACGAGCCACCACGACATGACGGCCTTTGCCTACCTCCACGCGAGCCACAGCCCCGCCCTCCTGCGGCGCATCGAGCGCCCCGCGCTACCCACCAGTGGCTTGCGCGCGCTCGGGCGGGCGCTTGCCAACACCGAAGTCGAAGAAGGCATCCACCTGCTCGTGCTCGGGCGTGTCGGCGAAGAGGTGATCCCCCAGGTCGCAGATCTGGGGCTCCAGGCGGAGGGCGCCGAGTGGGCGATCGCGGCGGGGATCGTGGGCTCCGATCTCGTGTTCTCGGTTCGCAACGTGGGTTACGTGCGCGCCGCGGGCGACGTCGTACGCGCCGTCGTCGAGGGACTCGGGGTCGGTGGCGGTCACCGCTCGATGGCGAAGGGAATCATCCCCCTGAAGGCATTCCGCAAGGTGTACGGAAGTGCGACCCGTAAACAGATCCGAACCGCTCTACACGACGCCTTCGTGAAAGCAATTCACGGCGACTGATTTGGCGAACCCCATCTCGATTCCGAACGTGGCAGCCCTCGCAGAACTCGTCGGCCGCGAGCTCGGCACGACAGATTGGATCGAGATCTCCCAGGAACAAATCGACGCGTTTGCGGAAGCGACCGGAGATCGCCAATGGATTCATTGCGACGTCGAGCGAGCCCAGCGCGAATCCCCTTTCAAGTCGACCATCGCCCACGGCTACCTCACCGTTGCACTCACGCCCGTCCTGCTCCCCAGGCTGTTGCTCATCAATGATTGTGAGACGGTGATCAACACGGGCATCGAAAAATTGCGGCTCTCGACTCCGGTGCTCTCGGGATCGCGAATTCGCATGTCGGCGAGCATCAAGCATGCGCGCAAAGTGCCGCGCGGCGGCATCCGGGCCACCATCTCGATCCGATTCGAGGTCGAAGGCTCGGAAAAGCCTGCCTGCCACGGAGACGTCACCTACGTCTACTTTCCTTAGGAACGTGACCTCAGAATGAAGCCACACGACGACGCAAGCGAATCCCAGGGATTCGCCAGCTCGCCGAGCTCTCCCGTCCATGCCTTGACGACGACGAACGCGCCGCCGATCCTGCGGTCATGCGGCTGGCCATTGCTCAGGTAAATCCCACCGTTGGCGATCTGGCCGGCAACCGCCGGCTCGTCGAAGAAGCCGCCGCCAAGGCAATCAGCGAGCGCGCAGATCTGGTGGCTCTGCCCGAGATGGTACTGACCGGCTACCCGCCGATGGACTTGCTCGAGCGAGATGGATTCGTTCGCGATCAGCTCGGCGAACTGGACGCACTCCTGCCGATGTCTCGCAACATTGCGATCGTGCTCGGAGCCGTCGTCCCCCACCAGGAGAGCGGGCGCGCCAAGCTTCACAATGCGGCGGTATTGCTCGCCGGCGGAGAGCGCCGTGCGGTGCGTGCGAAATCGCTGCTTCCCACCTACGACGTATTCGACGAGCGCCGCCACTTCGCACCCGCGACCGGGCGCGAGCCGGTGACACTGCAGGATGGCGGCCCACTTCTAGGGTTGACGGTTTGCGAAGATGCCTGGGTCGACCGGATGGGTTACCGGACGAATCCGGTCGCAGAACTCGCGGGCGCGGGCTGCAAGGCGATCGTGAATCTGTCTGCGTCGCCCTGGCACGTATCGAAACCAGCCGAACGCAGGCAGCTGATCGGAGACCTGGCGAGAAAGAACGGCGTACCGATCTGTTTCATCAATCAGATCGGCGGAGACGACGAGTTGATCTTCGACGGGGGCTCGTTCATCGTAGACGCGCTCGGGCGCGTGCAGAAGAAACTCCCACTCTTCGAGCCCGCCTTCGAAGTCGTCGACCTCGATGGCGAATCGCCGCCGTTGGAAGAGGCGGATCTAGGCGATCCGGACGCAGCCGCACAACTCGAGTCGGGACTGGTGCTCGGAATTCGGGACTACTTTCGCAAGCAGGGGCTCCCGCCTGGCGCGGTGGTCGGCGTATCGGGCGGAGTCGACTCGGCGGTGACCGCGCACCTGGCCGTCAAAGCGCTCGGGCCGGATCGCGTGGTCGGCATCGCGATGCCGGGACCCTTCTCGTCGGATCACAGCCTCGAGGATGCCGAAGCACTCGGCCGCACGCTCGGCATCGAGGTGCGGCGCGTGGACATCACGCCCATCTACGACGCTTACATCAGCAGCTTCCGGTCCCTCATCGGGGAGCGAGACAGCTACGGAGTCGCGGGCCAGAACATCCAGTCGAGAATTCGCGGCGCCCTGCTGATGGCGATCTCGAATGCGGAGGGACGGCTCGTTCTTGCGACGGGAAACAAGAGCGAGCTGAGCATCGGCTACTGCACGCTCTACGGTGACACCGTGGGGGGTCTTGCGGTGCTGGGTGATGTCTACAAGCGCGATGTCTACGCACTCGCGCGGCACGCAAACGCGACTGGCGAGCGAATCCCGCTGCGTACGATCGAGAAGCCTCCTTCCGCCGAGTTGGCGCCAGACCAACTCGACAGCGACGACCTCCCCCCCTACGACATCCTCGACGCCATTCTCGAGCGCGCAATCGAAGGTGGGCTCAGCGCCGAAGGCATCACTCCGCCCGCAGGCGCAACCGCGCAGACGGTTCGCGATGTCGTCGACCGACTGAATCGCAACGAGTACAAACGCCGCCAGTCTCCGCTGGTTCTGAGGACGTCACCAAAGGCCTTCGGCTCCGGGCGACGGCTGCCCATCGTTCACCGTTATCGCCTCTGAAGCAATTCGCGCAGCCCCGTCGACTTTGGCCCTGGACGATTCGGGCGGTGACGAGCGACTGACTTCATTCGGAGTCGGAAATTGCGCGGACGTTCTCGGCGCGGGCTCCGCGGGGGCCTTCCTGGACGACATACTCGACGACATCACCCTCGCCGAGTGAATCGTAATCGCTCGGACCGAGGCCGGAGCGGTGAAAGAAGACTTCGCGTCCGTCATCGCCCCGAACGAAGCCGAAGCCGCGTTCGCGCACCAGCTTCTTGATCTTTCCCTTGACCTTCGGACCCGTCGGCGCCGCACTTTGCGTGCTGGCGCGACGACTTCGGCCTCCCTTCTTGGATCGACCGCGTCCGATGTTGTAGCGATCGCTCGAGACGAACTCTTCGCGGAAGAGCTTCACCGGAACCACGAGGTCCTGCATCTCGGAGGATTCGGGGCTGAGGAGCACCTCGTCGTCACCCGCGTCGACCATGATGTAACGGAGCCCTGTATTGCGATGCGTAACCAGAGATCCCGGTTCGACTTCCTCTAATGACAACATGGCAGGACCCCCTTGCTGCGGGCGCACGATCGAAGCGGACCGGTTCGGGGGTGACCCCCGGTTCGGCCCGGACGAGGCTGTTAGCGGGCGTCGGGCCGCTGCTCGCACTTTGGCTGGAGCCTTCAGAAACCCAACGAAGGCGGGAGGTTAGGCGATCTCAATCCCAGGGTCAAACTCGACTCGCGGGGCGCCGTCTCGGCTATCTTGAGCGCCCGCGGGGTAAGCGGTGAGGCGCGATCCCGCAACGGTCCGGAGGGCCCGAGAGTGAAATTTCGACGCGCGCGCGCCTTGCTGCTCGGCGCCTTGCTCGCGGGTGGGTTTGCGGCTGCGAGCGGGCAGGCCGACGTCCTGCGCGTGGGGACGAGCGGTGACTACGCGCCGTTCAGCCTCAAGACCGACCCGAACCGCCCCGACCTCGAGGGGTTCGACATCGCGTTGGCTCGAGCGTATGCGAAGGCGCGCGGATTCGAAGTCCAATTCGTTTCGTTTCGCTGGCCGAACTTGAATCGCGCCCTGCTCTCGGATCGCTTCGATCTCGCGATGTCCGGCGTAACCGTCCGCCCTGAGCGCAGCGCGATCGGAAGATTCACGATCGCCGTCGTCGAGACGGGCGCGGTGGTCGTCGCCCGACCCAAAGATCTTTACCCGCAAATCGAGCAATTGAATCACCCTCGGGTGAGGATCGGTGTGAACGCGGGGGGCCACCTCGAACACGTCGCCCTCGCACACTTCCCCGCAGCAACCCTGGTGACGATTCCCGACAACGCGTTGGTTCTCGCCGCGCTGATGAATGGCGCGATCAGCGCCGCGGTCACCGACAACCTCGAAGCGCCGGGCTGGATGCTCGGCCACGAGGATCTGGCCCTCTTTGGACCGTTGACACTGGACCGAAAGGCGATTTTCGTGCGCCCGGACCGCGAGCAACTCGCCGCCGACCTCAACGACTGGCTGCTCGAACGCGAGGCAGACGGCACCCTCGCGCAGCTCCGCGAGCAGTACTTCAAGATTGAGGATTCGCCGAAACTCGCGTCTCCGCTGCGAGCGCTGTTGGCAGCAATCGACGAGCGCCTCGCGCTGATGCCTCTCGTCGGAATCGCCAAGCAAAGAGCTTCGCTACCGCTCGTGATACCGAAGCGCGAGGCCCTCGTGCTCGATGCTGCGGTCGAAAGTGTTCGGGCCGCGTCCGAGCGCAAGGGTGTCACGCCTCCTCCGCAAGACGCCGTCCGAAAGCTGTTTTCCGCTCAGATGCAGGCCGGTGTGGAGGTGCAGCGCGCCGCGCTCAGCGATCCGGTTTTCACTGCGCTCGAAAGCGTGCCGAACCTGGAGAGCGAGCTTCGACCGGCCCTGCTGAGGATCGGAGAGCGGATCGCTCAACTTCTGGTCGCGCTTCCCGCCGACCTGGACCGCACGCGAGTCATTGAAGCTGCGCGGCGCGAACTTCGAAGCGCTCGGATATCCGACGCTTCGATGCTCGCCATCGTCGATGCGATCAGCGAACTCACCACACAGCCGGCGCCGGAAGGCTAATTCTTCGCCAACTCCTCGTCGATCACGCGCGCAAAGGATCCGTAGGGCTGCGCGCCGGAAAGAAACCGACCGTTGATGAAGAAGCTCGGCGTTCCCGACACGCCCAGTTCGCGCGCCTTCGCCAGATCGGCGTCGATCACCTTCCGGACGGACGAAGACGAGAAATCGCTCTTGTATTTCTCGATGTCCAGACCCATCTCATTTGCGTAGCGCAGATAGGTTTCCTCGCTCAGATCCTTCGGGTTCGCAAAGATCCGATCGTGCATCTCCCAGAATTTACCCTGTCGATGCGCGGCTTCTGAGGCCTGATGGGCCGCTCGGGCTTTGGAGTGCATCGAGAGCGGCAGGTGCTTGAAGCCGAAGCGGACCTTGTCGCCGTATTCTTCGGCGATCTTTTCGAGCGTCGGATTGACGCGAACGCAGAACGGGCACTGGAAGTCGGCCCATTCGACGACGGTGACCTTCGCGGACTCGGCGCCGCGGATCGGAGCGTCGCCAATCTCGATCTCGTAGACCTTCTCGGGATCCGGACGCCCCGGAGCGGACGGCCGAGCTGCAGGCGCAGGCGCCACCGCTGCGGTCTTCAGTGCCTGATTGAGACCGGCGATTTCAGCGGATCCGCGGTCGATCGCCATCGCGAGCCAGTAGGCGCCTCCCAGAATCGAGGCTCCCAGGATCAATGCCGCTGCGACCAGCGCGCCGCCGGATGAATTTCCCTGCATAGATTTGTGCTCCTTCGCGATTGGGGTCGAGATTGTTGCCGTGGCCGGGCGCAACCATAACCCAGATTTGTAGCTGGATCGCCAGACGAGGCCGATTAGGCCTCGTCGCCGCAAATCGAATCCGTAGGATTCGTCAGTCAGTAGTTCGTCGTTCGCGCCCGATGCCGGGGATGGGCCTTCATTGCGGGAAGTTGCCCCCGCGTCCAGAGAACCATATCGAGTTGCCGAGCCGTCAGCTTGACTCCGAACTTGCGCATCAGTGAGAGGCAGCACTCGACCGCGTGAACGGCTGCGGCCCGGATTTCCACCTCTTCCGGCGAACCCGCTTCCAGCGGCACCCCGGCGTCGATGCGGGCTGCGAGCGCGGGGGCGTAGATCAACACGCCTTCGCGCCGAAGCACGTGAGGAACCAGGTTGTCGGCAAAAATCGTGAGCTGATCGAGGTCATCGAACGCCCCGTAGCCCTGCCCGTCGAATACCGCGGCGAGGTCTGCCGAAGTCAACTGGGCGCGCTTGTAGAAGGGGACCTCGAAGTCCGCATACCGCGAAACGTCCCGATAGAGGGGCATCTCGATCAAGATTTCGGCGAGCCGCGCCGCGGAGCGCTCGGCGGCGATGATCGGACCCGTCGGTTCTCCGTCGAAGTTCTTCAGCAGGAACTCGCCGAGTTCGTTCAGCGCGCGCGAAAAGAGCGACATCAATTCAGCGACTTCCGGAACAGCCGGATCTTGACCCATCACCCGCGCACAATCAGCGGCGGACATCGCCACCAGCTGGCCGGCATCCCAAGGACCTTCACGCTCCCAATTTTCCCGGAGAGAAATCGCAATCGTGAAATAACCCGAGTAGCCGGGGCGCTTGGTGAGATACGGAAAGTAACCAGAGCCGAAATTGATCGCATCCAAGGTCAGGATGTACGCAGCGGTATCCTCGGGCGCGCCGACGTAGTAGTCAATCGGATCGAGAGGCCTGGGAGCCGCAACGAAATCATCGGAACGAGCGAGTCGCTCGAGTGTGTCGGCGTCGATCGATACCGATCGAGCGAGTTCTACGACACGCGCTGCCCCGCGCCGAATTCCTTCGAAGATCTCGGCGCTCATCGCTCGACGCCCACCAACGTGATGGCATCGGGAAGGATCTCGAAACGCGCGGGAAGCGCACCGAGTGCTTCACCGTCGACGTCGATCCGCACCGGTCCATCCATCGCGCGAGCCTCGACCACCCGCCCCTGCCCGTGCAGGATCCGCGGGTCAGCGAGATGGGAACCCCTGTAGAGAAGCGGAATCTTCCGAAGCAGCGAGAGCCGGGACATCGCGGGAACGATCAGCCAGTCGAAAACGCCGTCGTCCACGCGCGCATTCGGAGCGATCTGCATGCCGCCTCCGAAGCACGGTCCGTTGGCGATCGCGGCGACGGCGAGTTCATCCTCGAAGACGCATCGTCCATCCACGGAAATCGACACGGGCTCACCCCGATAGCGAGCCAAGCTACGAAGCGCGCCGAACAGATAGGACAGCCGCCCAGCGAAGGCCTTGCCGGTTCGATTGACCAACTCGGCGACTTCGCCACTGAGACCCAGGCTCGCGATGTTTGCGAAATAACTCGTGACCGCTTCTCGGCCGTCACAACGGTAGGTGGCGCGGCCCGCGTCGACCCGAAGGGTTCTCCCGCCCGCGATTCGATCGATCGCAGCATCGAGGTCGCGAGGCTCACCCAGCCCACGCGCAAAATCTCCGGCCGTGCCGACGGGGAGCAGCCCGACCGTCGCGTAATCACCCAGACCCGCAGACAGCAGCCCCGTGACGACTTCGCTCAGTGTACCGTCGCCTCCCGCGACGATGACCCGCTCGACCCCGGAGCGCACGCCCTCCCGAGTGATGCGCTCGGCGTCGCGAGGCGCGCGGGTGCACTCGATGTCGAGCGGACCCAGCGCGCGTCGCAGCTTCGCTTCGAGTGACTTCAGCTGGCGCGCCGCCCCGCGGTTTCGACTCTTCGGGTTCACGATCACGAGCGTGCGCACAGGCATGCACAGAGGTTAGCGATCTTCCTCAGGCGCCCTGGCGCAAGAGGTTCAACGCCGAGCCCGCCTTGAACCACGCGATCTGGTCTTCGTTCATGCTGTGACGGGTCGAAGCGACGTCTTCCGAACCATCCTCGTGATGGAATACGGCCCGCACGGTGCTTCCCGGCGCCAGGTCGGCGAGGCCCAGGATGCTCACGCGATCGGTTTCGCGCACCTTCTTGTAGTCCTCGGGGTTTTCGAAGTGGAGCGGGAGGACACCCTGCTTCTTGAGATTCGACTCGTGGATGCGCGCGAAGCTTCTGACGATCACCGCCGCACAACCCAGCAGGCGCGGCGACATCGCGGCGTGTTCCCGACTCGAACCCTCACCGTAGTTCTCGTCGCCGACGGCAACCCAGCGCAGCCCCTCGGCCTTGTAGTGCCGCGCGATGGCTGCAAATCCGACCGCGCGCTCTCCCGAGAGCAGATCGAGTCCCTTGCCGGTTTCCTCGGTAAAGGCGTTTACGGCGCCGATGAACATGTTGTCGCTGATGTTGTCGAGATGACCGCGAAATCGCAGCCAGACACCCGCCGGGGAGATGTGATCCGTGGTGCATTTTCCCGCAGCCTTGATCAGGAGAGGAAGCTTCTCGTAGTCTCGACCGTCCCAGGCCTGGAATGGCTCGAGGATCTGCAGGCGCTCGCTCGCCGGCGAAACCGTCACCGCGACGCTCGAACCCTCGTCGGGCGGCTCCACGTAACCGGCCCGGCTGGCCACGAAGCCCTGGCTCGGCACTTCCGGCGCGGGCGACGGCGGATCGAGAACGAAGCGCGTCCCGTCGTCGGCCTCGATTTCATCGGTGGCCGGATTGAAAGACAGCCGGCCAGCCAGCGCGTACGCGATCACGATCTCGGGACTCGCGATGAACGAGAGGGTCTCGGCTCGACCATCGTTGCGCCGACGGAAGTTGCGGTTGTAGGAGCTGATGATCGAATTGGCTTCGCCTTCCGGAACATCGTCACGCTTCCACTGCCCGATGCACGGGCCGCAAGCGTTGGCGAGTACGGTTCCGCCGATGGCTTCGAGATCCGCGAGTTGACCATCCCGCTCGATCGTCAGATGCACCTGCTCGGAACCCGGCGTCACCCAGAGCGCCGATTTCGCGCGCGCTCCGTGTCGTGCAGCCTGCCGCGCGAGATCAGCCGCGCGCTCGAGATCTTCATAAGAAGAATTCGTACAGCTTCCGATCAGCGCAGAGGAAAGTTTTTCCGGATAGCCGTGCTCGGCCACATCCGCCGCCATCCGGGAAATGGGCCTGGCCAGGTCGGGCGTGTGGGGCCCCACGATGTGCGGCTCGAGAGTCGAGAGGTCGATCTCGACGATCTCGTCGAAAAAAGAGGTGGGGTCCTTCGCGACTTCGGGATCCGCACGCAACAGTTCTGCGCGTTGATTGGCCAGGTCGGCCAACTCCTCCCGACCGGTCGCCTTGAAGTAAGTCGCCATTCGCTCGTCGTAGGGAAAGATCGACGTCGTCGCGCCGAGCTCGGCGCCCATGTTCGTAATCGTCCCCTTGCCGGTGCAGCTGATCGACGCGGTCCCCGGGCCGAAATATTCGATCACCCGATTGGTTCCACCCTTCACCGTCAGTGTTTCGCAGACCTTGAGGATCACGTCCTTGGGAGATGACCAGCCGGAGAGTTGCCCGGTGAGATAGACACCCACGAGGTTCGGATAGAGGACTTCCCAGGGAAAACCGGCCATCACGTCGACGGCATCCGCTCCGCCGACCCCGCACGCGAACATCCCCAACCCGCCCGCATTGGGTGTATGCGAATCCGTGCCTATCATCATTCCGCCCGGGAACGCATAGTTTTCGAGCACTACCTGATGGATGATGCCCGCACCGGGCCCCCAGAAGCCGACTCCATAACGCGCCGAGCCACTGCGAAGAAAATCGTAGACTTCGCGATTGACGTCGTTCGCAAGCGCGAGGTCGCCCGCCGCTCCGACGTGCGCTTGAATCAGATGGTCGCAGTGCACGGTCGTCGGAACCGCCGTCGTGTTCTTGCCGGCCAGCATGAATTGCAGGAGCGCCATCTGCGCGGTTGCATCCTGCATCGCCACGCGATCCGGACGGGTGGCGACATAACTCGTACCGGGCTCCAACTCTTCCCTCTCGGGATCGGCGAGGTGGCCGAGGAACACCTTCTCCGCGTAGGTGAGTGGGCGATCCAGGCGGCGACGCACGATTTCGAGATTGCGTTCGAGCCGGTCGTAGACACCGCGGACGAGTGCGGTGGTCGTATCGATCGGGGGCATGGCTCCTCCTGCTGAAAAAACGCCCGGCGAGATTAGCAGCCCAACTCCGCCAACAGATGTGCGGAGGATCGGGCAGCCTTGCGAAAGTCGTCGAGGTTGAGGCTTTCGTTTTCGCCGTGGGCATTGCAAGGCGGATCTTCCAGCCCGAGCAGCAGTGCGGGGATTCCGCCCAACACCTCACTGAACGGGCCGACGAATGGGATCGAACCGCCGCAACCAATCTCTACGGACTCCCTACCGAAGCCGGCCGCCAGTGCGCGGCGCGCCGCGTCGAACGCGGGGCCTTCGGGCGTGGTCCGCCAACCGGTCACGGCGGTGTCTGGTGTGACCTCCACGGTGACGCCATGAGGCGGATCCGAGGCCAGGAATTCAACCAGCAACCGCGTGGCCCGATCGGCGTCCTGACCGGGCGCGAGGCGAACGCCGATCCTCGCCTTCGCCTCGGCGATGAGCTGATTGGCAGCTGTCGCGAGGGGCATCGCCTCGAGTGCAGTGACCGCCAACGAGGGGCGGTGCCAGATCTTTTCATACACCGAGTAGCGTTCATCTCCCGCAAAGCGAGAGCCGGCCAGCATTCCGGCATCTCGCCGGAAGGCGGCCTCATCGAACGGAAGCGCCTCGAGTGCCGCACGCTGGGCGCTGGAAAGCACGGGAACATCGTCGAGCAGGCCGGGGATCGCGATCTCGCCCGAGCCATCCACCAGCCGCGCCAGCAACACCGAAAGCGCCGTGGCGGCGTCGGGAACCGGCCCTCCCCACATGCCACTGTGGATGGGATGATCGATCGCGCGCAGCGTCACATCCGCCGACGCCATTCCGCGCAGGCTCGTCGTCAGCGAGGGGATGCCGGTGTCGAGATTGGCGGTGTCGGAGAGAACCAGCACGTCCGCGTCGAAGCGTTCGCGGTGGGCGGCCAGCAGGGCGGCCAGATGTTCGGACCCGATTTCTTCTTCACCTTCGACGATCAGCTTGACGTTGATCGGCAGGGAGCCTTGGGTATCGAGCCAGGCGCGAAGCGCCGCCACGTGCAACAGGATGCCGGCCTTGTCGTCGACGACACCGCGCCCGTACAAACGGCCGTCCGCCCGCCGAGCGGGCTCGAAGGCCGGCGTCTGCCAATGTTCGGGTCGGCCCGGCGGTTGCACGTCGTGATGCGCGTAGATCAAAGCCGTCGGCGCGTTGGGGCCCGCATCGAGCCGTTCTGCGGTCACGTATGGATGGGCGTCATCGATCCGCAAGATCTCCACGCCGTGCAAGCCGGCGTCGCTGAACAGTTCCGCGACCTTCTCGGCAGAGCGCTCGACCTGTGCGGGATCGAAACCCGCCGCCGAGACGCTGGGGATTCGCGCGAGGTCGATCAGATCTTCGATCGTCGCGTCGAAGCGATCGTCGATGGAGTCGAGTATTTCCTGGGGTGCCGGCACGGCCACGCAGGGTAGCACGAGATCCGAGACGCCAACGCGCTCGCTACGCGGCGCGGTTGGATTCGCGACGGTCGGGGCGCAGCCGAATCAGGGCCGGCAGCACGATCAGGTTGCAGATCAGCGTGAAGCTGACGCCGATCGTCAGCAGCCTTCCCAATGTCGCGAGACCCAGATGGGTCGCCAGGCCGAGGCTGCCGAAGCTCGCGATCGTCGTCAGGGCGCTGTAGGCAACCGCCCTCGCCGTGCTCGTAGCCAACAGATTCACCTCTCCTGCTGGGGCGGTACGCGCGCGATGAACCAGATGGATTCCGCTGTCCACACCGATCCCGAGCAGCAACGGAAGCACGATCACGTCGGCGAAGTTGAAGGGGATGTCGGCGAGTACCGCCGTCGCCACCGTCAGAGCAGAAGCGAGCAGCAGCGGAATCAACACGAGCGCGGTGTCGTCGATCCGCCGCCAGAGGACCAGCAGGAACAAAGTGATCACGACGAATGCCGAGAGCATGGCCTGGGTCAGCGCGTGAACGACGGCCCGGCCGGATTCGAGAATCTCCGATGCGCTACCCGCAACCTCGGGCGCAACCGTCTTGACTTCATCCACGAAGGCCGCCAGGGCGGCGTGATCGTTCAGGTCATCGCGCGGAAAGATCTGGAGCCGCACGCGACCGTCGGCGGTGATCATCCGCTCCAGAATCGCGTCGGGCAACTTCTCCAACGCCACGTGACCGGCAGACAGCGCGGCGTCCAATATCCTCAGCTGTTCTGGCAGGCTGCCGAGCATGCTTTGCTGGAGTGCTTCGATTTCTCCCGCCGGATCCGGAGAATCCTCGAGGCTCCGGAGATAGCGATCGAGAACGGGGCGAAGCCGGCTCGCACTCGCCACCAACTCCGACTGCTCGCCGGAAGCCTGCAAGCGACCGAGTTCGCGAGAGAGATCGCCGAGCGCCTCCCGCTGCTCCGCAACGGAAGGGGGCGGAACCCGACCGTCGGGTCCGGGCGGTGGCGCGACGAACATCGCAACGTCTTCGATGATCTCGAGCTTGCTTTCCTGATCGGTGGGCACGTAGTCCGACACGGTGACCACCCGCTCGACGACATCGAGCGCTTCGATCCGCTTCGCGAGCAACTGCGCAGATTCGAGGCTCGGCGCGACCGCGTTGAGCGACCAGGGCGACGAAATGCCCTTTTCCAAAAGCTCGTTGAAAGTCCGCACGGACTCGCTCGAGGGGTCGCGCACGTTGAGCGGATTGTTGTCGAAACGCGCCTGTGGCAACAGCAGGATCGATGCGATCCCCATGACCAGAGCTGTGCCACGGATGGCCCGTGGATGGCGCAGAGGAAGCTCCGCGAGGGTCGCGTTCGACCACGACACGCCTCCGGAATACTTGCGGCCCGTGGGTATCGGTCGAAGGCTGAGCAGCGCCGGAAGCAGCGTCAGCGTGCAGAACAGGCTGATGAACATTCCGGTGCCCGAGATCAACCCGAGTTCGGCAACCCCGACGAAATCCGTCGGCACGAAGGCAAAGAAGCCGATCGCGGTCGTCGTCGCGCAAAGAAAGATGGAGCTGCCCACATCCTGCGCGGTGTTGTTGAGAGCGATCGAGTGTTCGAGCCCGCTGGCCAGAAGCTCGCGATAGCGGATGCAGACGTGGATCCCGAAGTCGACGCCGAGCCCGATGAAGAGCACGGCGAAACAGACCGAGATCATATTGAGGTGCCCGATCGCCAAAGCCGTGAAACCGGCCGTCCAGATCAGACCCACGATCAAGGTTACGATCGTCGAGAATACCATTCGGAACGAACGCAGACCGAGGGCCAGGATGATTGCGACGAGCACGAGTGAGGCGACTCCCGCCGCGACCGCCTGGGTTCGAAGCACCTCCATCTCTTCGAAGGAGAGCGCGACATCTCCGGTAATCCTCACCCTGACATCCGAGTCCGGCGTGAAGCCGAGTTCGCTCGCAATCCTGCGCACGGCGAGGATCGAATGCTTCGCGGGCTGGAGTTCGTCGAATTCCAGCACCGGTTGCACGAGCAAAAAGCGCCGGCGCGCGTCGAGATCGATTTCGCCCTCGGCCAGAACTTCGGCCCACGAGAGGTGATAGGGTCGAGCTTCGATTCGCGCGCTGAGCGCCTCGAGGAAACGGTCGAAGAGCGCGTGCAACTGGTCTCCCGATACGTCGCCCTCGCGCACGGCTCGTCCGCCGCGGGCCATCATCGAAGCCAAGCCCCGCAAAGTCCCGTCGCGAGACAACTCGGCCAGGTACGGCTGGGCGATCGCGAGCTTGTCGGCGAGGTCCTCCAGTTCTTCGGTTTCCAGGTACAGGAAGGCGTGATCCTCGAAGAACTCGCCACCGCCCGGAAGGTAGGCGCGGTGAAAATACCGAGGCTCCGCCTGCATGCGCGCAGCCAGCAACGACGCCGCTTCACCCGCGCGCTCGGGCGTGGGCGCATCCACCACCACGAACATGTTTTCGTAGAGCATCGGGAACGCCTCTTGATAGCGGCGTTCGGCCTGTTTGAAGGGAAGATCTTGCGAGAAGAGCGACTCGGTGTCGCCGTGGATTCCGAGATGGCCGACTACGTAGTAGATGACGGCGACGGTCACGAGCGCCACGCTGACCGTGGCCAGAATGGCGTTTCGCTGCACCACGCCCACCCACTGTGTGAGCCATCGACCGATTGTTTGTTCGATCGATTTCACGATCGCTCATTCTCCCGCTAGAGGCAGTACTGGGGCTTCCAGGCGGCGGTGGGAAAGCGATCGGAGTCTAGCCAAACACTTCGCTAGACTCGACGCGGGGGGAGTCACCGGTCGATGGCGACCCTCTCGATCCATCGAGGGAGAAATCAGGTGAATTTGCGATTGAATCGGTCCAGCTCGACACGGTCCGGCTTGAGAGCCGCCATCGGAGTCGCTGCCTTGCTTTCGCTCGCGGGCCCGAAGCTCGCGCTGTCGGAAACCCCGGGAACGCCCGAAGCGGGTCCGCTCACGGCTGAATCCAGCCCCACCGAGGCGGAGTCCGGCACCCCCTCGAAGGTCGTCGACAAGCTTCACGAGAATCTGATCAGCGTGATGAAGGATTCGAAAACACTCGGTTACGACGGTCGCTTCGCGCAGCTGGAACCCGTGATCGGCGAGCTCTTCGACATCCCATTCATGGCCGAAAAATCGGTCGGGCGCTACTGGAAGACCGTCGACGAGGAGAACCGAAGCCGCCTGCTCACCAAGTTCGGGCAGTTTACGGTTGCCAACTACGCCGGCCGCTTCACCGACTACTCGGGACAGTCCTTCGAAACCCTCAAGGAAGAAGCGTCCAAACATGGAACCGTCATGGTCTACAGCCGCCTGGATACCGGGAACGGCGAGACGATACAGCTCAACTACAGACTGCGACCGGATGGCAACAACGGTTGGAAGATCATCGACGTCTTGTTGAACGGTACCGTCAGCGAACTCGCGTTGAGGCGCTCGGAGTATTCTTCACTGATCCAGCGCGAGGGCTTCGCTGCGTTGATGACAGCGCTCAACGAACGCATCGACGACCTCGCCGGCGGCAAGGTTACCGATCAAGCCAGCTAGGAGGCCGACCTGCGAAGCGGGGCGGCCGACGACGCAAGCGAATCCAGAGGATTCGCCCGCTAGGAGGCCGACCTGCGAAGCGGGATCGTGCGAAATCACTCCTGATACCTCAGGACCTTGGCGGCGCGGTTTTGTAGAAAGGCGCTGCGCAACGCCGCGTAGAAGTCGACAGACGATTCTTCGAGTGCCTTGAGCGCGGAGTCGTGGGCATCCAGGCTGGAAAATCCGCTGCCGGCACCGATCAAGATGTTCGGGGTAAGGCCGAACACGTAGAACAGCGGATGAAGGAACATGTCGACGAGACTGCCGACTCCATCGCGAATCGTACTGGGCCCGAGAAGCGGCAACATCAAGTAGGGTCCGGGACCGACACCGTAACGCCCGAGCGTCTGCCCGAAGTCGGACTCGTGATGCTCCCAGCCCGCTTCGATCGCAACATCGAAGATCCCCGCGTACCCGATCGTCGAGTTCAGAACGAACCGCCCAAGCGTCGTCGCGGCATCCGTTAAGCGGAGTTGCAGTAGATCGTTGACCAACGTCGTGGGTGCCTCCAAGTTGAGGAAGACGCGGTGAACGGCCTGCCGGCCGGGCTTGGGAACCAGGAACCGGTAGCCGCGGAGCATCGGATCGAAGACGTGCCGGTTCAACCCGCGGTTGAATTTGAGCAGCGATCGATTCGGACGCTCTAGGGGGTCGTACGGTGCGGCATCTTCTTCGCCAAAGCCGAATTCGTCATCGAAGAGATCGTCGTACTCGGAATCATCGTCCAAAGTATCCGACGAGAACTCCTCTCCGGCCGGAACGCCACCCGCTTCTGGAGCGGACGGCGCTTTGGCACACGCGGACACCGCGACGAGCAGCGCGAACCCCAAGCCAAGTAACGCGAATCGAAGCTGGAAGGGTTTGGTCATCTACCGTCCATCTTGGGGCGAAACTTCGGGCTCGGGGTCGGGGCAGATCTTCGCGCTGCTAGATGCGATGGAGGCGCTTGGGCCTGCGAAATTTGAAAGGATGTCGGAGCCGAGTCTAGAGAGCGCTTCGAATCGAGGCCAGTCTCCCGCGGATCCCCAAAGTAAATTCAGTTGCGCTCCCCGCGGGAAATCAATTGTGCTGACAGTCGAAGTGTGAGTGGGGTAAGCTTCTCGCCGTCGGGAGTCTTCGCAATGGTTGCTGTGCAACAGTCACCCCCCGAAGAGGACCCGCTCCTCCCAGAAAGTGGACGGATACAAGGTGTTTCGGTGTCCTGGGCGCAACGCGTGCTCGTGGCCCGGTATTTTTTGGAGCGCGGCACCATCAAAGTGGCCAGTCGCGGCAGGCAATGTGTGGGTGGCGAGCCGATGATCTCCTTACCCGCTCGCCCGGCTCCACGGAGGTAATCGAGTGGACATTTTCCAGAAGTGCGCTGATGCCGCGAAGTATTACGCGCAGGTTCGAGAAGCGGGGATCTATCCCTATTACCGCGCCATTTCTTCGGGGCAGGATCCGGTCGTCACGCTCCAGGGCAAAGAGCTCGTCATGCTGGGCTCGAACAACTATCTCGGGCTCACCAACCACCCAGAGGTCAAAGAGGCCGCCGCGGTGGCCCTCGCCATGTTCGGAACCGGCTGCGCGGGCTCGAGGTTGCTCAACGGCACGCTCGACATTCACCTCGAACTCGAAGATCGACTCGCAAAATTTCTGGGACGCGAGGACGTGCTCACGTTCTCGACGGGTTTCCAGGTCAATCTCGGCGTGCTCTCGTGCTTGCTGCAGCGCTCGGACGTCGCGCTGGCCGATGGCCTCAATCACGCGAGCCTGATCGACGGCTGCCGGCTGGCCTTCGGCAAGACCCACAAATACCTGCACAACAACATGGCAGACCTCGACAAGAAGCTGGCCAACGTTTCCGACGACAAAGGCAAGATCATCGTCGTCGACGGCGTCTTTTCGATGGAGGGAGACGTCGCGAAGCTTCCGGAAATCGTCGAAATCAAGAACCGCTACGGCGCTCGGCTGATGGTGGATGACGCCCACGGACTCGGCGTATTCGGTGACCTGGGGCGTGGCACTCCGGAGCATTTCGGAGTCGAGGATCAAGTCGATCTCATCATGGGTACGTTCTCGAAATCCCTCGCAACGGTGGGTGGTTTCATCGCCGGAAGCGCAGAGGTCATCGATTTCATCCGACACAAAGCGCGATCCGCGATCTTCTCGGCGGCGGCGCCGCCGCCATCGGTTGCTGCGGCGATCAAGGCGTTGGAAATCATCGAGCAGGAGCCCGAGCGCAGGAAGAATCTCTGGGAGAACGCCCGATTCATGAAGCGCGAGTTCCAGGCGCTCGGCTTCGATACCGGAGAGTCCGCGTCGCCCGTGATTCCGCTGGTGGTCGGAGAAGACGCCGACGCCTTCGCGATGACGCTGAAGCTGCAAAAGCGGGGCGTGTTTGCGAACCCGGTGATCTCGCCGGCGGTTCCCAAAGGCCGGGCGATGATGCGAACGTCCTATATGGCGACGCACACCATGGAACACCTGGAGCGCGCCCTCGAAGCCTTCGCGGTCTGTGGCCGCGAGATGGGCATCATCTCCTAGTCGAGTCCGACGCGGGCGGCTGGCTGACGGCTTCCCTGCCCGCGAGATCATCGACGAATTGACGGGCGGTTCGCCCCGATCGGCTCGATCGGCGAAGCGCCCAGCGAAGAGCCGCCTCCTTCACTTCTTCGGCTGGTGTTCGAAGGTCTGCCTTCTTCGCGTAGTGGTCGACGATCGAGAGGTAGGTGCTCTGGTCGAAGCTATAGAAGCCGAGCACGAGTCCGAAGCGATCGGACAGTGCCAGCTTCTCGTCGATCGTCTCGCCGAGCTGGAGTTCCCCGGCTTCATCGAGTCGCACCGATTGGTTGTCCGCCACACTTTCAGGAAGCAGATGCCGCCGGTTGCTGGTCGCGATGATCAGCACATTCTCGGGCGGAGCGACGAGGCTCCCCTCGAGAGCCGCCTTCAATTCCCGGTACTCGGACTCACCGCTCTCGAACGAGAGATCGTCGCAGAACAAGACGAAGCGATACGGCAAACCGCGCAGCGCGGCCAGCACCGAAGGTAGGTGTGCGAGATCCGATTTGTGCACCTCGACGATCCGCAATCGCCGAGAACCAAAGCGATTCAACAAACCCTTGACGGAAGACGATTTTCCGGTGCCACGCGCGCCGAACAACAAAACGTGGTTGGACGGGTGACCACCGATGAATTGCTCGACGTTCGCAATCAGGCTCGCCACGGCCGACTCGACGCCAATCAGATCGTCGAGTTCGAAGTCGTCGGGCTCCTCGATCGGAACGATGCGCCCGGGCCCGCGACTGACGTCCCAACGAAAGGCGACGTATCGATCGAACAGCCGGGCCGCGGGAGGCAAGCCGGCGAGATCTTCCAAGACCCGTTCGGCCAGCTCCAGAATTCGCCGCAGGCGTGCGAGAATGCTCTTCCGGCTACCCATGGGCGGATTGTAGACTGAAGACGCCTCCCGTGCCGCCGGGGGCTTCACGTTAAAGTGTCGGACTGAGATCGCTTCGGGAGAAGCCTGCTGCAGTGGTGCACGGAGAACTTGCGACGTCACGCGAACCCGAAGGCGGCGCCCGTCAGCGGCCCGAAGCCGATTCGGGAAGCGGCTGACCGAGGACGCTCAAGAATCGGTCCAGAAAACGGTAGGTCAGCCCCCAGACCACGCGGCCCCTGGGTTCATCCACCAGGATTCCCGGAAAGAGCCGATTCGATTCGACACCCGCCGGATGATCGATCTGGCGCTCGCGATCCGATAGCGAGGCGAGCGGAAACCAGAAGGCATCGCGCACCTCGTGGTTGAGCGCGAGCGGACCGGGCGCACTCGCGTAGAAGACGAACGCGGACACCGCGAAATCGCTCGGCACGGGCAGGCCGGGCAGATCGTCCAGGCGACCGAGAAGCTCCGACCTGGCGAGTGACAAGCCGACCTCCTCGAGGGTCTCGCGCTCCGCAGCCGCGCGAGCGGTCGCATCACCGACGTCGACGCGACCGCCCGGAAAGGCCATGTGGCCCGACCAGGGGTCGCCCGCTCGCCGCGAGCGCTCGATCAACAACAGATCCAGCGAGCCCGCGTTGTCGGTCAACACGATCGCCACCGCCGCCCGCTGCCGCAATCCGCGCTCGAGCAGCACGGGGGCACGCCCGACCAAAGCCCGCCGAACATCATCAACACCCAACACCCCCCAACCATAACCCCCACCCCCCGAAATCAGCAGCCGCCGGGCCAATTGCCCCCCCGCCGGAGTGGACTCCGTCATAAGACAACGGCCCTGCGCGGGCTACGCTCAGAGGGATGACGACCCCCTCCGCGACTTCGACCACCATCGAGCACATCCTGGGTCTCGCCCGCAAAGAGCGGGCGGCGGCAACCGAGGCCATCCAGGCCATGACGCTCGACCAGCAGGTCGCGCTGGTGTGCGACACCCCGCTGTCCCGGCGAGCCGAAACCCTCGAACTGCTCCCGGCTCCCGAGGCGGTCATCCCGCTGATTCCCGAGGCAGAACTCTGCTTCACCGTGAAGGCGATCGGGATCGAAGACTCGGCCTGGGTGCTCGACCACGCGACTCCAGAGCAGATCGTCGCCTGCATGGATCTCGACGGATGGAGCGGGACGGCGGCCGATCGGGCTGCCATCGATCGCTGGCTCGACACGCTCGCGATGACGGAACCGGAAAGCTTCCTGCGCTCGATTCGCGCGCTCGATCCAGAACTGGTGGTGCTTTTTCTCAAGCACCGGATCCAATGTTTCCAGAAGCCGGATGACGACGAGGGGTGGCAGCCGCCCGAAGGGGGTCAGACTGTCGAAGGCCAGTTCTATTTCGTCGCAGCCCGCGAAGGAGACGACCTCGAACCGGTCGTCGCAATGCTGCGCGCGCTCTTCGTCGCCGACTATTGGGTCTATTTCCGGATGATGCAGGGGATCATTCACGAGTTGGAAATCGTCAACGAAGAATGGGCTTTGCGTTGGCGAACCGGGCGTCTCGAAGATCTGGGCTTCCCGCCGTGGGATCGCGCAATGGAGATCTACCACTTCATTCGGCGCGACGATCGGACTGCGATCTCTGACGAGGCGACGAGTCTCGAAGTCAGCGAATGGCACCTGCCGGTCTGGATGCCGAGCCTTCCGGCGTCGGCGGACCACCAGTACCTGCTGTTTCGAACCCTCGCGCAGCTCGACGAATCCGAGCGCCGCTCCGCGCTCTACGCCTTCATCTCACTCGCAAACAAGGTCGCGGTCGCAGATCGAATGGAGCTGAGCGATGCGGAGTCGACACCGATTGCGATCGACAAGGTCGCGGATTTTTCCAGCGTGGGGCTCGAGTTCATCTCGACCGAACTCGGACTCGACGCCGCGGATGTTCTCCGGCGCGTCAGTTTGCAACGACTCTTTTCAGTCGGTGCAAACCTGGAACCCGAACGGGCCTACCCGCGCGACAAAGCAAACAGCTGAAAGCAAAAGGCCCGCCGACCTCTCGATCGGCGGGCCTTTGGAATCGAACCGGGGCGTTCTCTAGAGATCGACCGGCTTGAGGGTCTTGCGCTTGTTGCCCAGCGCGCGTGCCTCTGCGTCCGCGATCATTCCGCGAACGGCCTTGTCGAGTGCGCTGTAGAAATCGCTGCTCACGTTGCACTTCTTCGTCGCGCCCTTGGTGCGTGACTTCGAAATGATCAGATCACCGGAGCCCTTCTTCGCCGCCTTCTTCTTCTTCGCTGCCATTGTTTCTCCCATTCCGTCGGCGTTCCCTTCGATCACCGTCGACGCGAAACGATCGTTTGACGATCGCGTTCGACCAGATCTCTCGGTGAACAGTTCTAAATTCACCCCCATGTCGCACATTACGGCATGGTTTGACCGGCGCATCATAGGCCTTCTTTTCTGGGAAGCAAATCAAAAATGGCCCCGAGAGGCCCTCTGGGTGCCTTTTTCGGACCTCTCGGGAACGGGTCGGGGTTGAAATCGGGGCGAACCAGGGTAGCGGGTGGGGCGGAGCCCCACCGTTTTCGCGCCTCGGGGGT
>JAHEEJ010000214.1 GCA_024640705.1 Deltaproteobacteria bacterium | reverse complement strand
AGCAGCGCCAGCTCCTCGGGCAGCCCGCAGGCGAGATTGGCGCACTGCACGGCCTGACCACTCGCGCCCTTCACGAGGTTGTCGATCGCGGAGAGCAGCACCAGCGTGCCGTTGCGCTCGTCCGCGAAGGCGGCCACGTCGCAAAAGTTGCTCCCCCGCACAGAGCGCAGATTGGGCGTCTCGCCGGGCGGCAGCACGCGCACGAATCGCTCCTGCGCGTAGGCGTTTGCGAGCACCTCTCGGGCGGCGTCGGTGCCGAGCCCGGCCGTCGGCCGAACGAAGACCGACGTGACGATCCCGCGAACGGTCGGCAGCAGGTGGGGGACGAAGCTGATCGAGACGGGCCGGCCCGCGGCGACACTCGCCTCCTGCTCGAACTCGGGAACGTGGCGGTGCTGGTTGCCGACCTTGTAGGCCCGGCAGTCATCGGAGAGTTCGGCGAACAGCAGGCTCTCTTCGAGCTTGCGGCCGGCGCCCGAAACGCCGGATTTGGAATCGACGACGATGCCCTCGGTTTCGATCAAGCCAGCGCGCAGGAACGGAACCAGCGGCAACAGCACGGAGGTCGGGTAGCAGCCGGGGACCGCGATCAGCTCGGCGCCGCGAAGCGCTTCGCGGTAGAGCTCGGGCAATCCGTAGACGGCCGACCCGAGCAACTCGGCGGCCTTGTGCTCGCCGTACCACGCGCGGTAGGTCTCGGCGTCGCGCAGCCGGAAATCCGCCGACAGATCGAGCACGCGCACGCCCGCGGCGCGCAGCGCCTGCACGGTGGGCGCGGAGGCCGCGTGGGGAAGCGCGGTGAAGGCGAGATCGACCCGCTTGGCGATGCTCGCGGGGTCGTTCGGTTCGAAGCCCAGATCGATCAGACCGCGCAGCGAGGGAAAGGCGTCCCCCACGCGGGTGCCGGCGCGCTGCTCCGAGGTCGCGACGGCGATCTCGAACTCGGGGTGGCGCAGCAGGATGCGCAGCAGCTCGAGGCCCGTGTAGCCACTCGCACCGATCACCGCGACGCGCATGCTGGTTCCTCCGTCGATCCGCTGCTAGCGCGGCCGATGGTAGGGGGTGTCCATCGGATGGGGGTAAAAAAAGAGGGGGCCGCGAAACGGCCCCCTCAAAGAACTCGCCCGAATGGGGCTGGAGCCTAGCGCTTCGAGAACTGGAAGCGCGCACGGGCGCCCTTCTGCCCGTACTTCTTGCGCTCTTTCTTGCGCGCGTC
This sequence comes from Deltaproteobacteria bacterium, assembly GCA_024640705.1. Classification (GTDB taxonomy): domain Bacteria; phylum Myxococcota_A; class UBA9160; order UBA9160; family SMWR01; genus JACZVU01. The sequence continues at coordinate 4,922 of JAHEEJ010000214.1, read as the reverse complement.
GCGCGTGAGAAAGCCCTTCTTCTTCAGCTGTCCGCGCAACTCGGAATCCACCTTCTCGAGCGCGCGCGCAATTCCGTGGCGCAGTGCGCCGGCCTGGCCGGAGCTGCCGCCGCCCGTGCAGTGCGCGGTGACGTCGTAGCGCTCCTGCATGCTGACGGTTTCGAGCGCCTCTTTGATCAGGATGCACTGGGATTCGCGGGTGAAGTACTCGTCCATCGGCTTGTTGTTCACCGTGATGACACCCGTGCCCGGCCGCATTCGGACCTGCGCGATCGCGGTCTTCCGCTTGCCGGTGGACTGGATGGTCTGCAGTTCAGCCAAGCTTCAACTCCTTGGGCTTTTGCGCCGCGTGGGGATGATCGGGGCCCGCGTACACCTTGAGCTTCTTGAAGATCTGCCGACCGAGCGCGTTCTTCGGCAGCATTCCGCGCACGGCGTGGCTCACGACGCGATCCGCGTACGGACCGTTGAGAACCTCGTCGGCGGTCTGCGACTTCAGGTTGCCCGTGTAGCCGGTGTGGCGGTAGTAGGTCTTATGCTCGCGCTTGTTACCCGTGAGCTTCACCTTCTCGGCGTTGACCACGATCACGAAATCACCCGTGTCGGCGTGGGGCGTGAACAGCGCGTGGTGTTTACCGCGCAGAAGGTCTGCGATCTTCGTCGCCATACGCCCGAGCACCACATCCGTGGCATCGATGACGTGCCACTCAGGTGTGACGTCGCCGGGCTTTGCACTTTTCGTGGCGCGATGCGCCTGGGCTCCCATCAGCGGGACCCTCCTGTCTATCCACCGGAATGGATTTACCGGAATGGATTGGCTCGATTCCCGCGGTAGACTCTGCGGTTCTCGTTGCCAAGCCGCACGTTTTCCGGGTGTGCGCGGGGCCACCACCCAGAGTCTGGAACCGCGTATGGGTATCCCAGCCCCCCCTCTGCGTCAACCCCCATCCGCGGGTAAAGGCCCGTTATCCCAGAGGAATCAGTAAAAGACCCGCACCAGCGTGAGCGCCCGGGCCGGCGCGGTCGGCCCCGCCTGGCGCCGGTCCTCCGAGGCCAACAACTCGGCCATGGATTCGATCGAGCGCTGGCCGGCCCCCACCTCGAGCAGCGTTCCGACCAGATTCCGGACCATGTGGCGCAGGAAACCGTCGCCCTCGACCCAGAAAACCAGCTCTCCCGAGGCCTCCTGCTCGATTTCGACGCGCGCGAGGGTTCGCACCGTGCTCTCCACCTCGGAGCCCGCCGCCTGGAGGGCCGCGAAATCGTGGCGCCCCACGAAGGCCTCGGCGGCCTTCGACATCGCTGGGATGTCGAGTTCGCGCGGCACCCAATGGACCCTGGCCGCGCGCAGTGGCGAACGGGTCGGGTCGTTCCAGACCCGGTAGCAGTAGAGCTTGCCGACCGCCGAGTAGCGGGCGTGGAAGTCGTCCGCGGCCCGCTCGGCGGAGCTGACGGCCAGGTCTGAAGGCAGGATGTGGTTGAGGGCGCGCTGAAGCGCAGCCGGCGGCAGCTCGGTCTCGATCTGCGCGCTGACCACCTGGCCCAGCGCGTGAACGCCCGCATCCGTTCGGCCCGAGGCCGCGACCCGCAGCCGTTGGCCGGTCACCCGCTCGATCGCGGTTTCGAAGGCGTCCTGGACGGTGCGCTGACCGCCGGCCTGGGCCTGCCAGCCCGCGAAACCCGCGCCGTCGTATTCGAGCGTGAAGCGGAAGTTCGGCACGCCGGGTTCTCGCTACGCCAGCCGCAGCACCGCCAGCTGGATGGCGTGCGACGCCGCGAGCCGCATCGGGTCTGCAACCAGCCACAGCTGAAGGCCGCGCTGCGTGCTCGGGTCGCCGCGCAGTCGCCCGATCAACACCGAGTCGTGTCCCACGACCGTGCGGGTGGTGGGCAGGCCGTCGCCGTCGGCCGCGAGTTCGACGCCGGGCGCTTTGCGAAACAGGTCCTCGGCCTCCCCGGCTTCGAGGTCGCGCTCGGTTTCGATCGAGAGCGCCGCGCCCAGTCCGGCAAAGACCGGAACCTGGATCAGCGTGGTCGCGATCTTGACTTCGCTGCCGAGCAGCAGCGTGAGGTCGCGGATCAGCGCGGACTCTCGCTGGGTGAGCCCCTCCGCGTCGAGCCCTTCTGCGCCGCTCATGCAGTCGAACGCCACCGGGCTCGGGAAGACCGTCGCCTCGGGCAACGGCTGCTGACTGAAGACGGCGATGGATTCCTGATAGAGCGCACTCATGCCGTCTTTGCCGGCGATCGACGCAGATTCGAGTATCGCACCGGTCACTCGCTTCAGACCGGCGGCGGCCGCAATCGGTTGCAATGCCATCACCAACGCGAGCGCGGGGCTCCGCGGGATCGCGAGCAGCGGAATGTTCTCGGGCACCGAGCCGTAACCGGCCACCCGCATGGGCACGTCTTCGGTGCCCGCGGTTGCGCCCGACAGGTCGATGCACGGAACCTGCTCGTGGAGTGCGCGGCGCACGAAGTCGAGCGCGGCAGACGGCGGCGCGCACAAGAACGCCATGTCGAGGCCCGTCAAGCGCGCGTCGTCGGTCTCGACGGGAAAGACGCTTCCCTGAAATTCGATGTCGCGTCCGAGCGAATCATCGGTCGCAATCGGGACGATCTCGCCCACGCGCAGCGACGAGAGATCGAGCAATTCCAACAATTCGGTGCCGAGGCTTCCGGTCGCACCGACGACTCCGATCCGAAGGCCCGCGCTCGCCATCAGCTCTGCTCGAGTTGCTGCAGGACCAGATCGCCCATCGCCGCGCAGCCAACGGCCGCGAGTCCGAACTCTCCGGCGAGATCGATCGTGCGATGCCCCGCGTTGAGGACCGCTTCCACCGCAGCTCGAATCTTCGCGGCGGGCTCGGGCGCGCCGAGCGAGTGTTCGAGCAGCATCGCCACCGAGAGAATCGCAGCGAGCGGGTTCGCGGCATCCTCACCCGCGATGTCGGGCGCCGATCCGTGGACGGGCTCGTAGAGGCCGACACCTCCCTCTCCCAGGCTCGCGGAGGGGAGCATGCCGAGAGATCCGGTGATCATCGCAGCCTCGTCGGACAAGATGTCGCCAAAGAGATTCCCGGTGACGATCACGTCGTAGTTGCGCGGCTCGCGCAGCAGCAACATCGCCATCGAATCCACGAGCTGGTGGTGGAGGGTCACGTCCGGGTAGTCCTTCGCGACCTCCTCGACCACCGTCACCCAGAGTTGCGAGACTTCGAGGACGTTCGCCTTGTGGACGTGGGTCACTTCCTTGCGGCGCAGCCGTGCCGCTTCGAACGCCACGCGCGCGATGCGCGCGATCTCCAGCTCGTTATACACCATGGTGTTTCTGGACTCGCGAACCCCATCCACCAGCGCATCGCCGCGCGGCTCGCCGAAGTACAGCCCACCCGTGAGTTCTCGCACGACGAGCAGGTCGATGCCCTCCACCACTTCGGGACGCAGAGTCGATGCGCCGATGAGCGCCCGAAACACGGTGGCGGGCCTCAAGTTGGCGAACAGGCCGAGTTCCTTGCGGATGCGCAACAAACCGCGCTCGGGGCGTTGGGCGAATGGCAGGACGTCCCACTTCGGCCCGCCCACCGCACCGAGAAAGACCGCGCGAGCCGCGCGCGCGCGCTCGATCAATTCTTCGGTGATCGGCGAACCATTGGCGTCGATCGACGCGCCGCCGATCAGCCCCTCTTCGAGCGCGAGTTCGATGCCGGCGCCTTTCGCGGCCGCTTCGAGGACGCGCACGGCCTGGGCGGTGACTTCGGGGCCAATTCCGTCACCCGGTAGGATCAAGATCCGCGCGGTCCGCTCCGCGGACCTGGGCTCGCTCGCTTGTGCTTGGCGATTCATCAAATTCCCCTCGGCTCCGCAGAACCGCGACGGTTCTTGTGCCACGAGATCTTGTTGAGCGCGTGCAGATACGCCTTCGCGCTGGCCACCATGATGTCCGGGTGAGCGCCGTGGCCAATCACGCGCCGCCCGTCTTCGCCCAGCGTGACGGACACTTCACCCAAAGCGTCCATTCCACCGGTGACGGCGTTCACCTGAAAGCGCTCGAGTTCACTCTTGGTCTCGCAGAGTTCGGCGATCGCCTTGAAGATCGCATCGATCGGGCCGATGCCGGTCGCGGTCGCCTTCTGGAGTTCGCCGTCGACCCTGAGCGCGAGGGTCGCCGTCGGCTCCGCGAACGTGCCACTCAAGATCGAGAGATCCACGAATTCGAAGCGCTGATCGAGACCGATCACCGAATCGGCCACGATCGCCTCGAGGTCTTCGTTGTAGATGGTCTTCTTCTTGTCGGCGAGATCCTTGAAGCGCCGAAACGCCGCCTGGAATTCTTCGCCCTCGATCTCGAAGCCGAGTTCCTTGAGCCGGTCACCAAATGCGTGGCGCCCCGAGTGTTTGCCGAGGACCAACTCGTTGGACGGACGGCCGATCGACTGCGGGGTCATGATCTCGTAGGTGATCGCCGCCTTGAGGACGCCGTCCTGGTGGATGCCTGCCTCGTGCGCGAACGCGTTGTCCCCGACGATCGCCTTGTTCGGCGGTACGGGCACTCCGATGATCGTCGAGAGCATGCGGCTCGACGGATAGATCTCTTGCGCGCGAATCTTCGTGTCGAGACCGCGGAATACGTCCGGCCGCGTCTTGAGTGCCATCACGACTTCTTCCATCGACGTGTTGCCCGCGCGCTCCCCGATCCCATTGACCGTGCACTCCACCTGCCGCGCGCCGGCCAGCACCGCCGCGAGGCTGTTCGAAACCGCCAGACCCAGATCGTCGTGGCAGTGAACCGAGAACACGGCCCGGTCGGATCCGGGCACATTTTCGATCAGGTAACGCATCAGCGTCGCGTACTCCTCGGGCTGCGTGTAACCGACGGTGTCGGGCACGTTGCACGTGGAGGCGCCCGCTTCGATCGCGGT
>JAHEEJ010000213.1 GCA_024640705.1 Deltaproteobacteria bacterium | reverse complement strand
CGTCGGCGCCTCCTACGAGACATCCAAGGACGCGATGGACATGGCGGCGATCCTCTTCGGCGGTGCGGATTCGATCGAGCAGACACCGGGCGTGATCGGAGTCGTGAATCCCGTGAGCCCGCTCGTCTGGGACGATCGCATGCTCGGCTCGATGCACGCCCTGGCGAGCGCGAACCAACCCGTGATCGTCACCCCCTTCTTGATGGCGGGTACCTCGGCGCCCGTGACCCTGGCCGGGGGTGTGGCGCAATGGTGCGCGGAGAACCTCGCCGGCATCGCCATCATTCAAACCATCCGGCCGGGATGCCCGACCGTCTTCGGCGGCTACCTCACCGCCACCGACATGGCCCTCGGGCAGCCAACGCTCGGCAGTCCGGAATGGTCGATGAGCATTCTGGCCGGAGCGCAAATGGCGCGGCACTACGACCTGCCCTTCCGTGGCGGTGGAGGCTGGTCGTCGGCCAAGATCGTCGACGCGCAGTCCGGCTACGAAACCGTGATGGGTGTCTGGCCCGCGCTGCTGTCGGGCACCAACTTCATGCTGCACGCCGCGGGCGCGCTCGAGAGCACGATGATCATCTCCGCGGAGAAGATGATCATGGATTTCGAAGTGCTGCGGATGTTCGAGTGGATGCTCGACCCCGGCCTTCCCGTGAACGAAGACACGCTCGCGTTCGACGCCAGCGCCAAGACCGGGCCCGGCGGGATGTTCCTCTCGTCGACGCACACGCTGACCCACTTCCGCAGCGCGCTGTACCGGAGCCAACTGGCCTCCCTCGAGGACGTGAACCTCTGGACCGAGCGGGGATCCAAGGACACGCAGGTCCGGGCGAACGAGCGCTACAAGCAGATGCTCGCGAACTACGAGGATCCCGGTCTGGATGAGGCGATCGACGACGAACTCCAGGCGTTCATGGCACGACGCAAGTCAGAGATCAAAGTCTCGACCTGAGCCACTCCGGATCGGAACCCATGGGCCTTCGCATCGCGATTTTCGGGCAGGCGCTCTTTGGCCGCGAGGTCACTGAGCGCCTCGCGGAGATTGGGCACGAAATCGTCGGCGTCTACGCACCGCCCGAAGGGTCGCGGCCGGACCCGCTGGCCGCACTGGCCGATCAACGCGGTTGGCGGCTCTTCCGCTACGAGCGCTTCCGCCGCAGGGGCCGCGCGATCCCCGAGCTGGTGGAGGAGTATCGAAACCTCGACGCCGAACTCAACGTGATGCCCTTCACGACGGCGATCCTTCCCGAATCCATCGTCGACCACCCCACCCACGGATCGCTCTGTTTCCATCCATCCGTCTTGCCCGCCTATCGCGGTGGCGCTGCGCTCGCGTGGCAGATCATCCTGGGTGAAACGCAAAGCGGTGTGTCGGTGTTTCGGGTGGAGGGCGGTGTCGACGCGGGTCCGATCGCAGTCCAGAAACGCGGGGTCGCAATTTCCCGCACCGATACGACGGCATCGCTCTACTTCGACAAGCTCTATCCACTCGGTGTCGAGGCCATGCTCGAGGCGGTGAGCCAGGTTGCCGACGGAACGGTGAGCTTTACTGCTCAGAGCGAGGATGGAGCGAGTTTCCAGGGTCTCGTCACCGATGAGGTCGCGCGCATCGATTGGTCGCGGCCGGCGCAGGAGATCGACCGATTGATCCGCGGCTGTACGCCTGGGCCCGGCGCAATCGCGGAGCACGCAGGTGAAACCGTGCGCCTTTTCGGTTCGCGGCTACTCGACGGAGATTGTGATGCGCCGGCAGGAACGGTGTTGGGCAACGAGGGAGGCGAACTGTTGATCGCCGCTGTTCGCTCCCGCATCGCGGTCTCGAAGATCCGACGCGGCAGGGGAGCCAAACTCGCCGCCGCCGAAGCGGGAATCGAACACGGCGCACGCCTGGGCTCGTGAGCCATTGACCGCCCGACCGGGCCGGCTTCGCAGCGCAGATGCGCCGAATCCAACACGCAAGAAGGGGCAGGACTTTCGCCCTGCCCCTTCGTTGGAATCCCTGGAACCCTCCCCTACTGATAGCGCTCCTTGAATTCTTGTTGACGCTTGTTGCGCGCGTCCTTTACGGCATCGCTTTCCTGGTTGATGGACCACTTGTGGTTGTCGCTGTGGAGAACCTCATCGAGGAGTTTCTCGAGTTCGGCAACCTCGGCGGGTGCGGAATCCCTGTACTCGTGAATGATGTCGCGGAGTTCAGGGATGTACTTGGACTGCCAGTTCTTGGCCAGGTCGTAGGTACCGTGCCAGTGCGTGTAGTCCGGAGCCTGCATCGAGGCGGCGTGACGCGCACGGCGTCCTTCATGATGCCATAGCTCGAACCAGGTGAAGTCGACCGGATGGCTGAACTTCGCGTAGCTGGGATCCGTCTTCAGGACTTTCGAAGCGGCCTCGTAGAGCATCTCACCTGGCGTGGCGTACTTCTCATCGTAAAGAGTCAGCAGCGCCTCGTACTGAATGAAGAAGTTCTTCACGAACGTGTCCTGGTGACAGGCCACGCAAACGTCTTCCATCTTCGCACGGCGCGTGTCGGCGTCGATCTCTGCCGATTTCAGGCCCCACTTCTTGTCTGTCTCGTGCGCGAGCTTGGAGTGAACAGGACGGTTGTTCCACTTGATCCGAAGACCGATGTTGTGGCTGATGTCCTGGGTCTTGGTCGCACTCATGTGGCAGGTCGCACAAGTCGGCGCGGCGGTGTAGTCCTCACCGACGATCCACTTGGAGGATTGCAGGTTCATCTTGCCGATGTTGGCCCTGAAGGCGATCCCGTGCTTGGACTCTTCATAGATCTCCTTCTGGGGGTGATCCGGGCCGAGGTGACATTTTCCGCAGTTGTCGGGATGACGTGCCTGCTCTGCAGAGAACTCGTGACGCTGATGACAGGCGGTGCAGGAGCCTTCGGTTCCGTCGGGATTCACACGACCGATACCGGAGTTTGGCCAGGTGGCCGGATCCAGCTTGCCCGTCTTTGCATCGACCTTGATCACGGAACCATGGCACTGCCAGCAGCCGTTGACGGCAGCGGCTGAAACGCCTTCGGGGAAGGCTGGCGTCACGAAACCATTGTTGCCTTCCACGACTTCTGCCAACAGGTTGTCCAAGGAACCCATGATGCGGCCGGCCTTGGAGTGATGTGAATTGACGAACTCGTCGACTTCCTTGTCGTGGCAACGCGCACAGTCGGCAGGACTGACGATCGTCGCAATGACGAAGTCGTCATGGGTGCCGTCGCGGAGCACGTCCGCGTCGCCTTTCTTGGCGGCGTGGCACTCGTAACAACCGACGTTGGCGCCGTAATGTTTACTCGCGCCCCATTGCTGGTAGAGGCCCGGATTGTCATCGCTGTGACATCCCAGACACTCTTCGGTCGCATCGGACATGCTTCCAGGAATCGTCGCGTCCGCCCAGGCCATTGAGGTCGAGAGACCAAGTACAAACAGGGCGTACATCGTTTTCTTCACGGGGACTCTCCTTGCTGATTCTGGGATCAGTGCGCATCAGATGGTTGACACTCAATACAGATGCTTCGCATCTGCCACCAGCCACGGTACAAGGCAGTTGAAGAAAATCAATGCATCAGACGCATCTGCTTGCGAATTGCAAGCCAGGTGTGGCTCATTGGGCCAACGAATCAGGCAAGGCCCCAGGCTCCAAAAGAACGCCGAATTCATGCATCAAAAAAATACGTGTTCGAAGCGAATTCGAGTGAGGCCGCGGGGCTCATGCCGGCAAACGTCCGATTCGACGACTTCGAGTCAGCGGGTGACGTTACCTTCAGATCGCCGCGTAGCCGCCGTCGACCGGCAGCAGCACACCGGTGATGAAGCTCGCATCGTCACCGGCCAGGAACGCGACCGCCGCGGCGGCCTCCGACGGCAAGCCGATCCGGCCCATCGGGTGGGCTTCGTTCAGGATCGCCCGCAACTCGTCCGGAGTCATGCCGAGCTGGCCCGACTCGCGCACGAACAGCGGCGTATCGATCTCGCCGCAGCAGATCGCGTTGACGCGGATCCCACGCTTCGCGTAGTCGAGGGCCATCGCCTTGGTGAGCTGGGCGACGCCGCCTTTGCTCGCGCAGTAGGCGGCGCTCTTGGCGTCGCCGACCAGAGCGGCCACCGAGGCGTTGTTGACGATCGCGCCGCCGCCCTGCTCCAGCATCACCGGCACGACGTGATGCGAGACGAGGTAGACCGACCGCAGGTTGACGCCGATCAGACGATCCCACGCCTCCTCGTCGACTTCGTGGACCTCGCCGAGCTCGTAAATACCGGCGTTGTTGAACAGGACGTCGATGCGCGCGTGGCGGGCGACGATGTCGCCCACGAGCGCCTTCACCTGGTCGCCGCGCGACACGTCGCAAGCCGCCGCATGGGCCGCCTCGAAGCCGTGGTCGCGCAGCGCATTCACCGCAGCCGTCGCGGCCTTCCCGTCCAGGTCGGCGATCACCACGGTGGCCCGCTCTTCGAGCAGCCGCGCCGCGGTCGCCAACCCGATCCCCGACGCCCCGCCGGTGACCAGTGCCACCTTGTCCTCGAAGCGCGCGATCACGCCGCACCGCCCTGCAGGGGCGCCAGCAGCGCACCGCGATCTCGCATCCGCTTGTAGTCCGAGTCCATCTCGAGCACGCCGCCCGGGAAACCGTACTCCTTCTGCAGTGCGACGAAGTCATCGCAGCTGAAGGCCTGCGCGGGAAAGACGCCGGCCGCGGGGTTGTCGCGGTAGCCCTGCAGTTTGCCGGTAGCCAGCAACTCCAACGCGATCACGCCGGGAAATGCCGTCTGCGCCACGACTCCCTGGGTGCCGTAGAGCGCGACACTCTCCTGGTTGTCGGCCACCTGATAGAGATAGATCTCGCGCTCCACCCCGCCCTTGCGGCCCTTCACCCAGGTGCCGCCGCAGGTCTGTCCCACGTAGCGCTTGCCGATTTCGTTGGGGTCGGGGGCAGCGGCCTCGACCAGATCGCGGGGCCGCACCTGCACGCCCTTCACGTTCACCGGCTGCAGCGAATGCAGGTTGAGCGACGTGAAGACGTCCATCGCCTGAATGAACTCATCCCCGAGCGCGTACTTGAAGGTCGCCTTCTTGACGCCCTTGAGCAGCTTCTCGAAGCTGCCGATGTGCACGACCTCTTCGTGCTCGACGTGGGCGCACTCGACCCAGCCGATGCCCTCCGGCAGGTAGAACGGTTCGGGGTCGGAGAGCGGCGGCACCGTGTAGAAGCCGCGGTCACGCTCCCAGACGACGGCCGGGTTGGTGCACTCCTCGATCGTCATCCAGATCGAGAAACCGAAGCTGATGCCCTTGAAGCCGGGGATCTCGAGGTTGGCGCCGTCGCGCACGCCGATCTCGTCGATCTCGTCGAAGAAGTGGTCGGCCGCGTAGCGGCAGTACCAGTCCGCCATGCCCGGCTCGACACCGAAGCCCATCAGCGCGAGTTTTCCGATCTTCTCGAACTCAGCGCCCAGCGCCAGCTCGTCCTCGCCGAGAACCTTGCCCGACTGGTTGAAGGGGTCGGTCGGGTGCGGCACCGACAGCGTCGTCGAGGCATCCATGTGATGAACACGCGCCTTGAGCGCCGCCTGCAGGGTGAACGGGTTGAATTCGACTGGCAGGAAACTGCAGAGCATTTCGGCGTCGTACTTCCGGCACAGCGCGACGACCGCATCCACGTTGCTGGCGTCGACCTGCTCGGCCGGGAAGCGCTTCTCGTCACCCAGCCGACTGGAGGCCGCCTGTGCCCTGGCGAGATCGTGGTCGGCCATCACCATCGTTTCGAAGAGCTCGCCGCGAGGATCGCGCCGCTTGGCAATCGCCGCCGTTGACTCGCCCACTCCGCCGCTGCCGACAATCAGTACCCGCATGGATTCTCCTCGCCTTCTCAGTCTCGCTGAACGCCGCGGTGGCTGCGGCAGCAATTCTCCTGCGCCGAATGAAAATGAACACGCCTCCCGACCGCTTCGGCGAATCGAGAGAGCGCCTGCGGGATGATAGAAAAAAACGCACGGCTTTTTCGGCAACATCCGACAAATGGCAATAATTAATTCGAATACAAGTGTGGAGAAAGGCCACAGTGCTGTCGGCCACAATTCGTGTTTCTACTGACCGATTCAATTGCTGCTTGTACTAAGATGACAACTTGCAAAGCAAACTGGGGCA
>JAHEEJ010000212.1 GCA_024640705.1 Deltaproteobacteria bacterium | reverse complement strand
GACGGCCTCGAGCTGGGCCTCGGCGAGGCGGATGGAGAGCGGCTCGCCGCGCTCGAGCTGGTCGGCGGTTCGCGGGATCGCGCCATCGCGCGCTCGACGCACCAGCGCGTAGCCGCGATCCAGCACCCCGAGTGGCGAGAGCGAATCGAGTCGGCCCGCGAGTTCGGCGAGCCGGGCGCGGCCGCGTTCCGCGGGTGCGGCGCCGACGCGCACGAGCGCGTGAATCGCGGCCCCGAGCCGCGCGCGCTGGACGGCCAAGCGCGCCGAAGGCGCCAGCATCTGGAGCGCATCGCGCTCGCGCGCGAGTGTCTGCGCGCTGCGCTCGAAGACCGCGCGCAGCGCGAGCAGCAGCCGCCGCCAATCGCGCGCGAGGTGGCGCCGGAGATCCGCAGCGTCAGGGACCGCCATTTCAGCTGCGACCGACGGCGTAGCGGCGCGGGCATCGGCGGCCAGATCCGCGATCGTGACATCGACTTCGTGGCCGACACCGCAGACGAGGGGCACCGCCGAGCGAACGATCGCGCGCGCCACCACCTCGCTGTTGAACGCCTGCAGGTCTTCGAGCGATCCGCCGCCGCGCACCAGCAGGATCAGGTCGAGATCCGATCGCGCGGAAAGCCGGTCGATCGCCTCGGCGATCTCGTCTTCGGCCCCGACACCCTGCACCCGCGTCGCGGCAATCAGGATCGAGGCCGCCGGATAACGCCGGCCGGTGACCTCCAGAACGTCGCGAATCGCCGCGCCCGTGGGCGACGTCACCACCCCGATCCGAGACGGCCGCGCGGGCAGCGGGCGCTTGCGCTCCGGATCGAAGAGCCCCGCCGCTTCGAGCCGCGCGCGCAACTGCTCGAAGGCGAGCTGCAGCGCACCCAGACCGCGCGGTTCGAGTTGCCGGACGATGAGTTGAAGATCGCCGCGCGGTTCGTAGACGGAGAGGTCGCCGTAGACGAGCACTTCGAGTCCGTCCTCGGGCTCGAACGCGAGGCGCCGCGCGGCGCTCCGAAACAGCGCGGCGCGCAATTGACCCGAATCGTCCTTGAGGGTGAAGTAGAGATGCCCCGAGCGCGCCCGATGGAGATTGCTCAGCTCGCCGACCACCCACACCCGACCGATGCGCTCTTCGAGCAGCGCGCGCAGGCCGGCCAGCACCTCGCCGACCGAATAGATGTGGGGACCCGCGCTTTCAGGCTCACTCATCGCGTCGAATGTACGGTCGCTGCACCCTCGAGCGGACTCGAAACTTCAGGGAGTCGTCTCGGGCGCCCTGGCCTGAAGCGAAGGCGCCGGCTCATCCTTGTTGCGCAGATGCTCGAAGTAGGTCCAGCTCTTCAACACCTCGATGGCGCGGTCGAGCTGGTGGTCGGTGGAATCGGCTGCCGACGCCTCCAATTCTTGATCCGAGATCTCTGGATCCTCGACTTTCTCATCCTCGGACTGGGGTGCCGCATCCGGATCGGCGTCGCCCTGGGTGAAGTGTCCTTCGAGGTCTGCCTCGCGCATGCGGCGGCGCGGCTTCGCGCGCGCAAACTCGTCGACCCGCGCAACTTCGATGTCGGGTTTGATACCGACCTCCTGGATCGACCGACCCGACGGCGTGTAGTAGAGGGCCGTGGTCAGACGCAGACCGTGATCGCCCTCGAGCGGGAAGACGGTCTGAACGGAGCCCTTGCCGAACGTATCCTTGCCCACGACCAAAGCGCGCCGCTGATCCTGGAGCGCGCCCGCGACGATCTCCGACGCGCTCGCCGAACCACCGTTGACGAGCACGGCAATCGGATAATCGGGCTCGGTGGCGTCGTCGTGGGCGAGGAAATCCTGGCGCTGGTTCTCGCGCCTTCCCTTCGTGTAGACGATCAAGCCGTCGGACAACCAGAGATCCGCGATCCGCACCGCCTGGTCGAGCAGCCCGCCGGGATTGTCGCGCAGGTCGAGCACGAGCCCTTCGAGCGGCGCTCCGGCTTCGGTGTGGATCTCCGCGAGAGCCCGCTCGAGTTCTTCGACGCTGCTCTCCTGGAACGCGCGGACGCGAACGTAGCCGTAACCCGGCTCGAGCAGCTTCCCGCTCACGGAAACGACCTTGACCACATCGCGAACCACCTTGAAGGGCTGGGGCTCGCTGAAGCCTTCGCGGTAGATGTTGATCGTGATTTCCGTGCCGCGCTTGCCGCGCATCAGCGAAACCGCCTCGAAGAGCGTCATGTTCTTGGTCGATCGGCAGTCCTCTTCCCAATCTTCCGGAACCTCGGTCGGGCAGATCTTCACGATCAGATCGCGCGCCTGGATTCCCGCCCGGTCCGCGGGCGTACCCTCGATCGGCGAGATCACCTCGATGAAGCCATCCTTCTGCTTCGAGATCTCGATTCCGAGCCCGTGGAATTCGCCCTTCGTGTCGACCTGCATCTCCTCGTAGGCCTCGACATCGAGGAAGCTCGAATGCGGATCGAGTTGGTCGAGCATCCCGCGGACGGCGCCGCGAATCAGCTCGCTGTCCTCGATCGGCTCGACGTAGTTGCTGCGGACCAGCGTCAGCACGTTGGTGAAGAGGCTGAGGTCGTCGTAACGCGACGCCTTGGAGTAGCTCACGTTGCTGGTGACGATCGGCGCCAGACCGGCGGCGACCACACCCGCTAGAAAAGTCAGTAGAAAGCGAACCCTGAGTCGTCGCATGGATCTCGATTCCATTTCCGCCCACCTCACCTTGTTGTTTCGCGTCACGACCACTGCTGTTGCGCGTCACGGATCGCGCTTGCGAACGCGGCAAAGAGATGGCGACGGGGGCGCGCTGGGGGCGATGTAGGCGTGCCCCCCATCCATCTCGTATCCGACAGTCTACCCCGTGTCTCGAAGGTGGAGCCACTTGCGGGGATCCTGGGGTTCGCGCCCGTGGCGGACCTCGAAATACAGCCGAGGCCCAGAGAGCGAGCCCGTGTCTCCCACCGTCCCTATGACACCGCGCGGTTCGACTTCGTCTCCCACTTTCACCCGAATCTCGGCCAAATGCCCGGATACGGTGAAATACTCGTCCCCGTGGTCGAGGATCACGAGCTTCCCGTAGCCGCGAAACCAGCCCGCAAAGCGCACCTGGCCCGCGGCCACCGCCTCCACGGCGGCGCCGAGCGGGGCGTCGAACTCCACGCCGCTGCGGAAGGTCTCGGTCTTGAACTCGGCGTCGACCACGCGCCCGAATGATTTTGCGATCGGAGCCTCGACGGGCGGCGCGAGCCGCTCGCGCAGACTCGCGAAGGACGGGCCCTTGGGATCTGCGCGGCGCGCGGGTGCCTTGCGCAGCGAGGTGAGCGTCTCCTCCAGTGCTCGGGCGGCGGTTTCCAGCTCCACGAGCGCGGCGCGTTCGCTGGCGCGATCCGTGTGCAGCCGCGCCACCAGCTTGCGCTTGACGGCGCGCTCCCGCTTCAGCTGATCCGAGCGCTCGCGCAATTTCGCGAGCGCCTCATCGCGGCCCTCGAGCGCCTCGCGGGCCCGCGCCTCGGCTTCGAGCAGCGCCGCCGATTCGATCCGGTGGCGCTCGAGCAGATCGATGTCGTGCCCCAGCAACAACTTCAAGGTGTTCAACCTCGAAAGCAGATCGCGCACGCCGTCGGCGGCAAAGAGCAGCCGCACGGGCCCCGCAGAGCCCGCCTTGTAGAGCGCGACCGCACGGCCCGACATCGCGCGCTCGAGCACCTCGCGGCGTTCGCGAATTTCGGCCGCTTCCGCTTCGACTCTCTTCAGTGTCTTCCGCGCCTGTTCCGAAATGCGCCGCACCTGCGCGAGGTCGCGCTCGATCGCGGAGGCAGAGCGGTCGAGGGCTTCGATGGTTTCGAGCAGACCGCGTTGCTCGCGCTCGTAGCGGCTGACGCGTTCACGGCTCTCGCGAATGGCGCGGCGCAGCTGTTCGAGTTCGGGTTCGTCCTCGGCGCGAACCGGTGCGACCGCGGCGATCAACGCGATCGCCACGAGCCACGCAATCGAAGCGCCGAGGCTTCCGGCCCTCATGGACGCCAATCTCCGCTGAGTGCCGCCGCGGATCCGAACAACCCGAGCCCCGCTCCGCCGACCACCACGATCAGCGCCTCGCCCGGTGAAAAGAAGCGCGGCGCCGAGCCCACCAGGAGTTCGAGGCCAAACTCGAATCCCGGTAAAACCAGTCGGAAGAGCGCGAAGAGCAACGCCAACGCGAGCGCGCCGCCCGCAGCGCCCTGCAGCAGGCCCTCGAGCAAAAACGGCGTCTGCACGAACGGGCGGCTCGCGCCGACGAGCGAGAGGATTTCGAGTTCGTCGCGGCGCGCGAAGACCCCGAGTCGGATCGTGTTCGCGACGATCAACAGGGTCGCGAGCGCGAGAATGACCCCGAGGCCCACCCCTACACCGCGCACCAACGCGACCGCCCGCAGGTAGCCCTCGACCCAATCCCGCCCCGAACTCAAGCTCTCGACACCCGCGAGCCCCTCGATGGCCTTCGCGACCGCCTCCATCCCCTCCGCGGAGCGTTGATCTTCGCTCAGCGAAATCTCGAGCGAAGCCGGCAGCGGATTGATGTCGAGTCCGTCGAGCAGCGCGGAGCCGCTGCCGACCGAGGCGCGAAATCGCTCGAGCGCCTCGTCTTGCGACACCGCCTCGACGTCTTCGACTCCGGGGATCTCGCGAACCCGCTGTTCCAATCCGCGCAGCGCTTCGCCGGATACTTCGGACTCCAGGTAGGCGGTCACGCGAAGATCGTCCCCGAACTGATCGAGCAGTTCCTCCATGTTCTGCAGCAGCAGCGCGAACGCGCCGACCAGCACCAGCGTCACGCCGATCGTCACGACCGAGATCCCGCTCGTGACGGGGCTCGACGCGATCCCGCGGATCGCGGTCCGAACGAAGAGCAGCCACTTGTAGGTCGTTCGCGTCATGACCGCGGCATCGAGGGTTGGGTGTCTTCGACGATCTGCCCGCCTTCCAGGCGCACTGCGCGCTTGCCGTAGCGGCGCACGATTTCGAGTTCGTGCGTCGCGACCACGACGGTCGTGCCGCGCAGTGCGGCGCTCGCGATCAGGTCCATGATCTCGAGCGTCAATTCGGGATCGAGGTTACCGGTGGGCTCGTCGGCGAGCAGGATCTCGGGTTCGTTGACGAGCGCGCGCGCAATCGCAACGCGCTGCTGCTCACCACCCGAGAGCGAGAGCGGGTGGTGGTAACGCCGGTGCTGCAGGCCGAGTTGTTTGAGGATCGCGAACACCCGCGCGCGGGTTTCGCGTGGTGGCGTCCCCGTGACCTGCAGCGCGAGCGCGACGTTCTCCTCGACGGTGCGCCGCGGCAACAGTTTGAAATCCTGGAACACGACGCCGATCCGGCGCCGCAGCGGCGGCACCGCGGATTCGCCGAGGCGCGCGATGTTGCGGCCGAGCACGACGATCTGGCCCTCGCTCGGGCGCTCGGCGCCGAAGATCAATTTGAGCAGGCTGGTCTTGCCCGCGCCGCTCGGACCGGTCAAGAAGACGAACTCGCCCTTCGCGAGTTCGATGCTGACGTCGCGCAGCGCGAAGCTGCCCGCGAGATACGATTTGGAGACGTGAAACATCCGGATCGCGCCGTCGCCACGAGGCGCGTTGACCGCGCCACCACCACCGCGCAACCGGAAGCGCGGGCGACTCACCCTTTTCGGCGCTGTTGACGCGCGGGAGCCTGCTTCTTGTCAGCGGCGCGGTCGCGCGCTTTGTCGACGAGGTATTCGAGGATCACCTCGTCGAGCGGTTTCTCGGAATCCTTGCCGTCGCCAAACGCGGGAGCGGTTGGCCTGTCGATGATGGGCTTCGTGGCCGCAGCGGGTCGTTCCAGGTCGATCGAGGGATCGGTCGCCGCGTTGGCCGTGACGGAACCCGAAGTGTCGCCGCTGCTCGACTTGCTCTTCGCCACCGGCTTTTTGGCAGCCGGCGGAGGCGCCGGCTTCGCGGGCGCAACATCGCCGCCGAGGCGCTCGTCGATCACCGCGTCGAGCTCACCTCCCGTCAGGCGCTTCAACATCGTCTTGTGTTGCAGCTCGATCTGCGCGCGCACCTTGATGTCGAGTTCGTCCGCGTCGATGCGGTGGGCGTAGGAACTCTTCTCGGACGCGATGATCGTGCCGCCGTGATACACGTGGCTGATGATATGCGGTTTTCCGCGCCCACTGTCCTCTGTCTGGACGTG
>JAHEEJ010000211.1 GCA_024640705.1 Deltaproteobacteria bacterium | reverse complement strand
TAAAAACACCCTCCCGCTCGAACGCAGCGTACTGTCCAGTGGAGATTCCAAGCACGCACAGCTGCAACGCTGCGAAAGACGCCCATAACAGCAACCGATTGCAGACGAGCGGCTCACAGAGCCCGATCTGCAAGCGCCGTCGCGCCCGAATGTGCTCTGCGCTGGCCTCGACACACGTCCAGGTTACGGGCGCAGCGTATCCAGCGAGCTCCATCCAATACCAGCCGCTACTGGGTGAAAAGCCCTCCCAGTCACCGGACATCGCAGAGCCTCCGACGCCGGCGATCAAAAAGACGACCGTCGCATAGACGATCCATCGTCCCCAGCGCTCGTCGGGCCGAAAGACATGCCGGGTAAAAATCGACAAGAAGACGAAGGCAAGCACGTACAAGATACGTCCTGAGAAATTGAGCGGCGTCCAAAGCGCCTCGAAATCGAGCAACTCGGAAGTCGAATAGAGCAGCGAACCGATTCCCATCAAGAGAAACGAACCGCCAAGCAAGCGCTCGGGGTCTTCTTTGGTGAGATAGCTCAAGCGAATCAACCTCATGCCTGCAATCAAATAGACGAGGCCCGCAATCAGTTCACCCGTTGTAGCGTTATCTTCCATCAGCTGTACTCCGAATGAGCTGTATGGTCCCGAGCCTCGATCCAACCCCGGTAGAATGTGGGAGGAAAGAACGCAAACCAGATCATGACGACGGAAGTCATCGAGAAAACGCCGTAGAGCAGATCCCAACCGGGGGTAAAGACGTTCGCGTCGCCGAACGCCGCGTACTGGAAGAGGACGACGATGCTCAGGCCGACCTGCAACGCACCGAACAAACCCCAGAGCAGCATGCGGTTGCAGACGAGCGGAGCACAGAGGTTGAGCCGCACGCGCCGCCGCGCCGGGCCATACTGGGACAGCGCTTCGAGGCCGGTCCAGGCTACGGGAAGCGTGTAGCCGGTCCACTCGAGCCAGAACCAAACGCTGCTGATCGAGAACCCCTCGAAATCGCCGGCCAATGCCGAACCGCCGACTCCGATCAGATGCAGAGCGCCGATCGCCCAGACGAGGGCGGTCGCCCAGTTGTCACTCGGGCGAAACACACTCCGCGTGAAGAGCGCCCACAGGATCGAAACCGGTATGAACGTGGCCCGCCCCGCAAATATAAAGGGGGTCCAGAGCGATGCGAACGCATCTGCGTACGGAACCATATAAAACAACAGCGCAATCCCTGAAAGGACGAACGCCGAACCCAGCAGGAATTCCGGAGTTTTACGGGTACGGCGGCTCAGTTTCAGCAAGCGCACACCCGCGATCACGAAGAAGATGGCCGAGAACAACTCGCCGATGTACGCGTTGCCATCCATTCCGCTCCCGCTCGAATCCTACACTCAGCCAAGCGCAAGAATCGCCACAATTCCGTATTGCTACCTTCGGAATTCGAAAGCGGTCTCTTTAGGCAGCAATCGGCCGTGCAAGCATCAAATCCGGTTGAACTCTGGGAATCGAAGGCAGGCAGCCGATTCCAGCAGCCGCCCGATCATTCGACGGCAGATCCCGCTACCGCAGAATCAGCGTTGAGCCAACGCACGTAGAACCTGGGCGGGAAGAACGCGATGCACATCACGGCCAGCGCCGAGAACGAGGTGGCGCTGTAGAGAAGATCCCAGGTCGACGAGAAGACGTTCTCGCGTTCGTAGGCTGCGTACTGGCCAAGAACGAGGACGCAACTCACGAATTGAACCGCACCAAACAACGACCAGAGAAACATTCGATTGCAGACCGATGGCTCGCAGAGGCCAATGCTCACCCGGCGCCGAGCCTGAAGGTATTGGTGGAACGCTTCCGCAGCCGCCCAGCAGAAGGGCAGCGTGTAGCCCACCCACTCGAACCAGAACCAGCGGTTGCTGAGCGTAAAACCTTCCCAATCGCCGATCGCTACGGACCCGCCCACCCCGACCGCGCCCATAGCCGCAACGCACCACACGAGCCACCTCGCCCAGCGCTCGTCGGGCCGGAACACGCGCTTGGTAAAGAGCGCGACCAGCACGGTACCCGGGATGTAGGTGACACGCGCGGCGAAGAAGATCGGCGTCTCGATGGCGCTGAACACCTCGAAAACCGCAAAACTGTAGAGCGCACCCGAAATACCGTACAGCGCGAAACTCGTGCCGAGCAAACGCTCGGGGATCTCTCCGGTTCGAACACCCAGCAGCACGAGCCGGGCGCCAGCGAGCATGTAGACGATGCCCACCGCCAATTCGCCCAGATAGGCGTCGCCTTCCATCGAATTCCCCTCTTGAAAGACGCTCCGCGCCCCTGCCCTCGAGCCGATCGTCTACTGCGCTTCGAGACAGCAGGGCGAGTACTCGTACGCAAATCTTCGGGAACTCCAGAGCGCAGCTTGAGCCGCGACTTCCGCCGAGAGAAATTGCTTCTAGCCCCGATAGCGAACTCCTGTTTGAGTTGAACGTCTGGACCGGGTCGCTCCCCCCAAAGTTGAGGAATGACGCCTAAAACCTGCCAGGGTTAACCCCTAGCTGGACCACGACTTCCGATGCAGGACGAACCGCGAGCCCTTTCCAGGCCGACATGACCTAGACTCGAAAGCGCGCGAAGAGGCCCCGCGCGGGAATCAGGTCGAAAAGAGGCCAGGCGGGAGAATCCGATGGCGGCGGGCAAGAAGATTGCGGTGTTTCCGGAGCCGGGCGCGATCGGCCCGGTGATGAACCTGGTCGGCATCTGTCAAGCGCTGCGCGACCTCGGCCACGAGTGCGTGTTCATCCTCGACCCCGGACTCGAAGGCAGCGTGACCGGCTACGGGTTCGAAGAGCAACTGCTTTCGTGCATGCAGCCGATGAGCCCGGAAGAGTCTGCGAAATACTGGGACGACTTCATGCGGAAGTACCTGCCGAGCTTCCGGACTTCGCCCTACGAGCAGATCCCGACCTACGTCCGGGCCTGCTGGGAGGCGATCGCCGACACCTCCAAGTGGTCGGTGAAAAACGGTCTCGGCGATCTGCTCCGCAAGATCTCGCCCGACTTGATCATCAACGACAACGTCGCCCTCTATCCCGATACCGAGCGCGCGGGTTGCCCGTGGGTGCGGATGATCTCGTGTAGCGAGAACGAAATTCCGGATCCGGACATCCCGCCGCACTTTTCAGGTTGTGGCGAAAACGATCGCGAATGTTTCGAGCGTTTCCGGGCGCGCTTTCGAGAAGAAGTCGAACCCGTCCACCGCGACTTCATGGATTTCATCGAGTCGTGCGGACACGAGCGGCTGCCGTTTCCGGAATTCGTGCTCCCTTCGCCCCACTTGAATCTGCTGCTGTATCCGAAGCCGCTGCAATTCAAACGCAGCAAGCCGCTCGACCCGAAGAAGTTCGTCTATCTCGATGGGTGTGTGCGGACCGAGGTCGAGCCCTACGAGGTTCCGCGGTTCGCGAAGAGCAACGACGGACCCCTGATCTATTTCAGTTTCGGGAGCCTCGGGGTTGCCGACGTGGACCTCGTCAAGCGCATCGTCGGTGTACTCAGCGATACGCGCTATCGGGTGCTCGTCAACGTCGGAAGCTACCTCGAGCAGTACGACGAGCCGGCCGGCAACATTCACCTCGCCGCGTGGTACCCGCAGGCCGCCGTGTTGCCACACTGCGATGTGATCATCCAACACGGCGGGAACAACACCCTCAACGAATCGCTCTACTTCGGCAAACCCCCGCTCGTGATGCCATTCGTCTGGGACGGACACGACAACGCGCAGCGGATGAACGACACCGGGCACGGTATCGGCATGCACCGCTACGAGTGGACCGACGAGGAACTGCTCGCAAACATCGAACGCCTGCTGACCGATCCGGCGATCCACGCCCGGCTGAAGCAGACCAGCGCCTACATGCAGGCGCACGATGGCCGGCGGGAAGCGGCGAACCGCATCAACGCGCTGCTCGAATCCTCGGGCTGACGGCGAAAACCGGATTCAAAAGCGGGCTCGAACGCCCGCCCGAGGGCGGATCCCGGGAGCACGGAAACCGACAACCTCTTCGTAATTCGCATCGAAGAGATTGTCGATCTCGAGGTAGAGGCTCACGTGCTTGCGCACGCGCCACACCGCCGAAAGATCGACGCGGCCCCAGGGATCGAGCGTCACCCGGTCCGTGGGTTCCGACGAATCCTTCACGGATCCGACGATCAGCGCGGATGCGCGGATCGTCACACTCTTGATCGGAGTCCAGGCCAGCGTCAGCGCTCCCTGCCAGCGCGGACGATTCAACAGATCGTCATGCGTATCGCGGATGTCCGTATCCGTGAACGTCAAGTTCCCGTTGAAATCGAGCGAGTCGAGCAGCTTGGCATTCAGTTCGAACTCGAATCCTCGCGACACGACCTTGGTGCGATTTTGAAGCGGTGGTCTCACTTCAGGTAAGAAATCGATCAGATCTCTCACTTCGATTTCAAAATACGCGATGCGTCCGTCGACGCGGTCCTTCCAGAAGCTGCGGCTCAACGCCAGATCCCAGCCCCTGCTGCGCTCTGCGACGAGGTCTGGATTGCCCACCGCCGGATTGGCGAGCGAAAAGAAGGCGGGCAACTTGAACCCCTCGCCCCAGCCTCCCTTGACGACGAGATCGATGACCGGAATGGGGTATTGGACGCTCACGCGAGGCGTCACTTCGGATGACGATTCGTCCGAGAAATCGGCGCGCACGCCCCCGTAGACAATCAGGCCGCAGTCGCCTCGCCAGTGCAGCTCCGCAAACGGCCCGCCCACCACGCGGTCGAGCTTGAAACTCATCGGAGTCTCGAAGGGCGTTCCGGGGTAGAGCGGTTTGGCACGGCTCGAACCGTCTTCCCAGTAGACATCGCCACCCGCGGTCAATGAAAGACCCTCGACAGGCCGGACCGTGTTGCGAAGTGAGAGCGCGTAATGATCGAGCTCGTCGCGACTCGACTCCGATGGATAGCCCGGGCCCGGCCGCGGGCCGTCTGCGATACCCGGAGAATCGCGATCTTCCCGTCGGTGTCGGAAATCGAAGCCGAGCGCGTAGTCGATCCAGCGACCCGTTTTCTGCGCAGCTTCCACGTGCATGTCGAACTCTCGGATGTCGCGCTCTTCGAGCGTGCGATACACCGCATACTCCTCACCACCACTGTCGTCGGGAAAGGACTCACTTTCGGAGTCGGCGAAGCGAAACGCACCGCGCAGCGAAGCGCCGGCGGGAAGCGTCAGGCCGACATCCGCCTTGATGTTGCCTCCGCGGTATTCCTGGTCGTCCGGCGGATTTCCCTCGTCGACCCAGGCGCCAGCCAGCGATAGATCCGCAATTCCCACGCGCCCGCGCGCCGCGCCTGCAACGCGATACACCCCCCAGCGTCCGCCACTCCCATCGAACAGAAATTCCTGCGCGTCGCGCCCGGTCCGCGTGATGATGTTGATCACGCCCGCGATCGCATCGGAACCGTGCACGGCCGAAATCGGCCCCCGGCTGATCTCGATCCGCTCGATACCCGCAGGATCGAGTGTCGACAGATCGAACGACCCCCCCCGATTGTTCGTCGGGTCGTTCATCCGCACACCGTCGATCAGGACCAGGGTGTGGTTGGGATCGAGGCCGCGCGTGTAGATCGAGGCCCGACCACCGCGCGAGCCCGGCTGCCCGACGTGAACGCCCGGCACGCGGCGCAGGACATCCACCACGCTGGTGTAATGACCGCGCTCGATCTCGTCGCGCGAAATCACGCTGAACGTGCCAGGTGCGGATTCTGGCGGCTGCGGCTCGCGCGAGGCCGTCACCACCACGGGATCCAACCGATGTACCGCGGGCTCCTCTTCCGACACACCTCCACTCACTGCGAAAGCAAGCGCAGGAAACAGGACGATGACCGCAAGCGCGAGCGCGCGTACGGATCCGCCGACTCCGATCGTCGCAGCGCGCCCTACACTCATTCGAATCATCAATGTCAACTCGAAGCAACCGTCAGCATGGGCTCAAAGCGGCGTTGGCATCAGCGAGCAGCGCGGTTGAACCAGACCTCCAGCGCGGCCCCGCCCTCGTGCTCCTTGATCTCCCAGGCGTTGTTGACGGGAGCGACGATGTCGGGACGTCCATCTCGATCGAAGTCGAACACGGTGACGCCGGTGTGGCGCGGATGATTGATCTCTACCGACCAGGGTATCCACTCGTCGTCCTTGCGCTCGAACCAGATGATCGAGTCGACGCGCATGTGAT
>JAHEEJ010000210.1 GCA_024640705.1 Deltaproteobacteria bacterium | reverse complement strand
GGAAGATCAAAGGCGTGATCTCTGTCGATCGCTTGCGAAGTTGAACCCCGTATCCGCGGCGCGGGCGTGGGCTTTCCCACCCCGGCCCGCGGTGATTCGGATCCCCAGCAGCGATTCCCACTGCTAGACGAAGAGATCTCGCCCTTTCGTTGAGCCGGCCCAACTGGCGGGCAGACGCGCTGCGGGCTGCCCTGCTGCGCAATGGCTGCCCACTTCGGTTCCGCCCTCGGGGAAAATCGGTTTGCCGTAACCGATGTTCTTCTCTCGGCGTAAGCAGGGAGACGATCGGCAGTACCATCGAGGGGAAAGGTCGGCTTCCGTGTGCTGGGCGCGCGGGAGATCTTGAGGAGAGGATCTGGCAATGAGAAGAAGCGTCACCATTTCGTGCATTTTTTTACTGGTATTCGGACTTGCAGCTACCGCTCAGGCTGAGAATTGGAAGATAGACGGGTCCCACACCACGGTGGGATTCAGCATCAGCCACCTCTTCACGAGCGTGCAAGGCAGGTTCGATCGATTCGATGGAACGATCGAATTCGATCCGCAAAAGCCAGAGGCCGCGGTCGTCCGAGCGACGGTGGAAGCGGCGAGCATCAACACCAACAATGAGAAGCGCGACGAGCATTTGAGAAGCGGCGATTTCTTCGACGTCGAAAAATATCCGGCGCTCTCATTCGAGAGCACTTCTGGCGTCACGGAAATGAAGGACAACCGCGGCAAGCTCGCCGGCAACCTGACCATCCACGGTGTCACGAAGCCCGTCGTTTTCGACGTCGTCTATCGCGGGCAGGGCCAAGATCCCTGGGGCAACGTTCGAGCGGGTTTTGCGGCGAGCGTGAACGTCAATCGCAAGGATTACGGATTGACCTGGAACAAGGTGCTCGAGACGGGCGGGGTGTTGGTTGGTGAAGAGGTGGAAATTCGAATCGACGTCGAGGGCATCCTCGGCGACTGATGTGGCCGCTGTGTGGGGAGCGGCGGTCCCGCCGCGTCCGACCCGGCAGCCCAACCGAAAAGGAGGAAAGATCGATGGCAAATGGCTTGAACAAGGGGGGAGCGTTGCTCGCTTCCGCCGTTGCGGGACTCTTGACGCTGGCAGCGCCGATCGGAACGGCGACGGCCGGGGATGCCGAGAAGGTCCATTGCTATGGCGTGAACAAGTGCAAGGGGACGGGGGACTGCGGCGGCAAGGGTCACTCGTGTGCGGGCGAGAATTCCTGCAAGGGGAAGGGATATCTGGAAATGGACAAAGAGACCTGCCTGAAGATCGAGGGCGGGCGACTGACTCCGGAGAAAGAGTAGGAGTCAGGTCTTGAGTGTTGGGCGCGCAGGCGTGGCGGCGGATTGGCCCAGGCTGGGGTTCGGCGTCGGCCTGCGCGCCGAACACTACGAAGATGTTCTCGCGGGCTCGAAGGGGGCCGACTGGTTCGAGGCCATCACCGAGAACTACATCGACACGAAGGGTCGCCCCCTGGCTGTGCTCGAATCCGTTCGGAGCGACCATCCGGTCGCGCTGCACGGTGTTGCACTTTCGATCGGTTCCGCGGATCCGTTGGATCGGCGCTACTTGAAGGCGCTCCGGAATCTGGCCGATCGGATCGAGCCGGCGCTGATCAGCGATCACCTTTGTTGGAGTAGCGTCGACGGGCGCGCGCTATTCGATCTGCTGCCGCTACCGCTGACCGAAGAGTGCCTGACGCACGTAATAGAGCGTGTTTGCAGCGTACAGGACTTCCTGGGCCGCCGAATCCTGCTCGAAAATCCCTCGACCTATCTGGGCTGGAACGCTTCGACGATTCCCGAGGCGGAGTTCCTGTCCGAGTTGGCTGAGCGCGCGGACTGCGGTCTGCTGCTCGACGTGAACAACGTGCACGTGAGCGCCGTCAATCTTGATTTCGATTCCAGGGCGTATCTCGACGCCATTCCGGCGCACCGGGTGGGTCAAGTGCACCTCGCCGGGTTCAGCGACATGGGAACGCATCTGTTCGATACCCACAGTCGGGCGGTCTCCGACGAGGTGTGGGAACTCTATCGGTACGCGCTCGAGCGGATCGGGCCGGTGGCTTCGATGGTGGAGTGGGATGACGACATCCCGCCCTGGTCGCGCCTGGTGGAGGAACTCGATCGCGCCAGACAGGTACACGCCCAGGTATTTTCCAGCGGCGAGGTTGGTCGTGCAGCCGTCGCTGGCTGAACTCCAGCGCGCGCTGGCAGCGCGCATTCTGGCCGAAGAGGGCTCCGATCTCGACGATTGGATCTGCGTGCCTTCCGAAGCGGACTCCGCGGCGCGTGTGGCGGTCTACGTTCAGGGATATCCGGCGCGCATCCGAGAGGCCTTGCGCGAGACCTTTCCCGCTGTGGCGCAGATCCTGGGCGACGGATCCTTTGCGGCGTTTGCCGACCGCTACGCGAAAGATGTGCCCGCCGACCTCCAAAACCTCAACCTCGTGGGAGCGGCTCTACCCGCCTACCTCGAGTCGGATCGTGTGAGCGGTGATTTGCCGTTCCTTCCGGCTCTCGCAGAATTGGAGTGGGCGGTCGACCGGTGTTTTCATGCGGAACTCTTGCCGCCTTTTGCAGCTTCGGCCTGCAGTGGATGGTCTTTGGATGAATGGGCGCGCGCGAGAGTCGGATTTCAACCCGGGCTCGCGCTCGTGTGTGCGCCTTGGCCATTGCGTGAGTTGCGCGAAACATACCGGTGTGAGCGATCCGAGATCGATGTGGATCTGGTCGATCGACACGATCAGGTGTTGGTTTACCGGAGAGGATTCGACGTCGTCGTCGAGTCGATCGAAGCGGCCGAAGCCGAGGCCGTCGCATCGCTGCAATGCGGCGATGCGCTCGGCGAGGTGGCTGCGAAGCTCGCCGGTTCCGGTGCAGAGCCGGCAGCCGTGGCCGGGTATTTCGGCCGCTGGGCTTCGCTTGGGCTCGTCGTTTCTTGCGAGGCCTGCCCGCTGCCCTGAACGCGCGCGGGTTTGATGCGTCCGTCTCGTCGGTCCCGACCGGGCGAAAATTTCGAACGACGCTCGAATCAGCGGCGCGGTTCGAAGCCTCGGCAGATCATTCGCCCCCTTCCATGTATACTTCGCTCCAGTTCAAACGCGAGCTGTTTCGCTGCGAAGTGGCGGGGCGTCTCGCGACAGCCATCGCCAAATGCATCAGGCGTTTCGGGCGTTTGGGGTTTTCGGATCGTCTGATGACACTCCATGCGCATCGAGTTCTGGCCATCGCGAGCCTCGTTGCGGGTGTACTTGCGTACCGCTCGCTCTGGTTCTGGAATCCGGACCCGCACGGGCAGGTGCACTTCCAGGACTGGTTGTTCTCGCCCGTAGACGCCATTCCCCAGCTGTATTACGCGCTCGCCGCCGCGCTCGTCTACCGCAATCGCGGCTCGTTTCGCAGCGCGATGGAAGGGAGCGGTTCGCCGGCCCTGGCGCTTCTGCCGTTGACGCTGGGCTCGGCGTTATTCGTCTGGGGGCATTACGTCGCTGCTCCGGATCTGCTCCTGGTATCGTTCGTGCTCGTCTCGATGGGCGTGGGACTGCTGTGGTTCGGGACCGGCTTCGCGGTGGAGTGGTCGATTCCGTGTGTGATCCTCGCGTTTGCGTTTCCAATCCCAGCCGCCTTGACGAACGAGATCTTCTATTTCCTCCGGCTGTGGACGGCCGATCAGGTCGCCTCGCTGCTCACCCTGGTCAGGTTCCCCGTCTATCACGAGGGAAACGTGATCTACGGCGCCGATGTGGTCGCGCAGGTGATCGACAGCTGTAGCGGCTTGCGCGCCATGGAGATGCTGACCCTCGCGGCGTTTCTGTTCGTGCATTGGTCTCCGGCCAACCGCCTCCGGGGATGGTTGCTGATCGCGATGGCGCCGCTGGTCGCCTATGGGTTCAACCTTCTGCGGGTGTGTTTCATCATTCCGGATCCGACTTCCGATCTCTCCGCGACGCACACCGTGCAGGGCTGGCTCGCGTTCTTTGGTGCGCTCGCGGTTCTGCTGCTCTTCGATCGGCTTCTGGGCCGCCTGCTCCCAGGGCGCGCTGACACCCGATCCGCTTCTCCCGCCGCGAAAGATCGAAACGCGGCTGGCGCGGTGGGGCTGGCGAATTCGCGAGCGGGTGCGTGGTCGCTTGCGCTGGCGGCGATGCTCGCGACCATGCTCGGTGTATCCATCTGGATGCCCGAATGGAGCCCTCCGGAGGACGAAGAACCCGCTGGCGAATTGATTTTTGGGCCCAGCGTCGAGCTTCCGCTCGCGATGGGTGGGTGGAGGATGGGAGAGGCGCTCGAGCTGGATCTCGATTTCATCTGGACGCTGAGATTTCCGCAGTACGCAAATCGGCCCTACCGGCTCGATGGGCAGACCGTGGACCTGTTCATCGGTTATGCCGACCGAGCCGATCGCAGCAGGAGTTTGCTGTCTCCCAAAAATGCGCTTCCCGGGCGCGGCTGGGAGGTCGAAGACCGAAGTTTCGCAAGACTCGACTCGTGGGATACCCAGGTGGAGCGGGTCGTGGCGCGTTCTGGATCGCGCCGCATTCTCACCTATCACTGGTATGAGGGGATGGATTCGCTGGCGCTCGAAGCGCTGCGTGCGCTGTTCGCCACCGATCAGTCCCCGCTCTGGCGCAGCCAGCGACCGCGTGTCATCCGGATCGGCACCCCGGTGGGCGTGGGGGCACTCGAGGAAGCGGAGGCAGATCGAAGGCTTACGGCATTTGCAGGCGTGCTCAAAGAGGCCCTACCAGAGAGTGGATCGAGTTCCGCGGTCGACTCAGCACGCGTTCGCGATGGGGAGCCACCCATTGGACGCGAATCGATCAAAGCTGTTTTGCTCTTTTTGGGAAAAATTTTTCCCAATCCGGCTTGATTCGAAACTGCATTTTGGTCAAAAAAATCTTCAGAATCAGGCACTTGCGATATCTGTAGGGTTTCCCGTCGCTTGGCACCGGAATTGCTCCTCATGCCTTGTGAGGGGCGGTGGAAGAGGAAAAAACGCCGTTGACATCGATGGCGCCTTTGTGGTTTCTAGAGAGGACTGGGTTTCCGCGGCAACAGGTGCCGGTGGTCAAATCGCAGATCTGGATTCTGAGATTCGAGTAAGTGTTTCGAAAAGGAGATCGGTTATGAAGTTACAGCGCATGTTCTGCTGCATCACAGGTGCCTTCATCGCGGTTGGCTTTGTCGCATCCCAAGCGGGCGCAGGCACGGAGCCCCCGGTCTGCGATTTCGCGATCGAGATCAATGCGTTGCGCGGTGGCTCGCCCACGACGCCGTTCGGCCTCAATGCGACCAAGGACATCACTGCCAAGGCCCGCATCGCCAAGGGGTCGGCTGTCGATGGCACGACGGTTTCGACGCAGCTCCGGATCGACGCGCGTGACGGCAACACGGTGATCGACACGAAGAAGTCCTTCCCTGTCGTTCTCGGAGTTGGCAAAGGTGGGCAAGGCGACAAGCTCACGATGTCCATTCCTTCGTGCGCAGCCGGGTCAATCGACTTCACCGCCACGTTCACCGGACAGGACGACGACGGTGATCAGTGCACTGCGACGCGAACGATCAACAAGATCTGCAAATAACAATCGCTGACCTGCAGTAGTCGTACTTCTGCTGGCATTGGCGGGCCCACCAAAGGTTCGAAGCGATGAGCTTCGGTGGGCCCGCACGCGGGGCTCCTATGGATACTGATCGGCCTCAAAGACTCCCGAACGCATCGCCGGAGCAGCTGAGATCCAATGGGCAGAGTCGGCTACTCGGCTGGCTACCGCGTGCGGCTGGGCTGTTAGCGCTCGGCCTGTTATGGCTGTCCATGCCCGCTCCGGCCGAGGCACAACCGGCGTGTGTGCATGACCTCTGCGAAGCCGGAGCTGCCCTGGCTTCGAACTGCGATCCCTGCGTTCAAAGCATCTGCCGATTCGATCCCTACTGCTGCGACCCCAACCAGGGGGAATGGGACGACTTCTGTATCGAGAAGGTCCTGACGGAATGTGGCGATTGGATCTGTGCCGCTGCCTGCAGCCACAATCTCTGCGAGGTTGGTGAGCCCCTCGACTCGACGTGCAATACCTGCGCTGCACAAGTCTGCTTCGAGGATCCCAGCTGCTGCACCGATACCTGGGATTCGACATGCGTGGGGCTGGTCGGAACGGTCTGCAACCACCAGTGTTCGCCCGGAGCCAACTCTTGCGCGAACGCACTCCCGATCTATTCGGGAGCGGCTTTTGGCACGCTTACCGACTCGACGAACGATGGTAGCGAGAGCGGGAATGACTCCAATCG
>JAHEEJ010000209.1 GCA_024640705.1 Deltaproteobacteria bacterium | reverse complement strand
CTTCTTCGCCGGTGACGGAATTGAGCAAAGCCTTGCCCTTGTAGACCGAAAGTCCCGCTTCGAGGGCAGCGACGATCGACGAATCGATCGAAAGCGGAACGTCGGTGAGCGACTGCACCAACTCGATGGACTTGGCGAGAATGGCGGGCTCGTCGGCCAGCGGGATGCCCGCGTTGACGTCGAGCATGGTGGCTCCGGCCTCTACCTGGGCCAGCGCGTCTGCCTCGACTCGGGAGAAGTCGCCCGCCTTCATCTCGGCGGCCAACGCTTTGCGTCCCGTGGGGTTGATGCGCTCGCCGATCACGGCGAACGGGCGATCCGGGCCGATGACGACTTCTTTGGTCGCTGAACTGACTACAGTCTGGGGAAGCATTTCTGGGTTCCTTTATTCGCCGCTTTGCGGCGTCGTCTTGCTCGTTTCTTCCGTCGGTACTACACCCCCCCGGCGCGCGACCGTGTCGAGGAGTTCCACCGTCCACTCGGATTCGAGGCGCGCGACGGTTTCGTTCAGGGATTTTTCCAGATCATCACCACAGGGTTGACTTTCACGCCGCCAGTCCGCCAGGTAGGCGTCTTCGGATTCTTTGCGCGCGCGCATTGCCGCGCGATCGATCGCGCGCTGGAAGCGCGGATGCAGCTCCTTCTTGAAGGAGGTCTTGCGCCCTTGCCTGGCAATGACCTGGGCGGGAATGTCGCGCCAATAAACCGTAATCAATTTGTTCAACGCTAATCCTCCAGCGTTTCCGATCGAGTCGTTTCGACGGGCAGGGCCTGATGGATCGGGTCCAACCCGGTGAAACAGGTTTCAAATTCCAGCCCGAGTCTCTCCGCGCACTTGCGTGCCTTGGCGGTGAGTTCCGGGGAGTCCGTCTGGGCGAGGTATACGACGCGCCGATAGTTTTCGAAGTAGACGGATCGGAGCTCCGGGTGACGATCGAGCCCGAGGCCGTGAATCACGATCGAATCGAATTGGCGGACCATGAAGTCCGTCAAGTAGAAGGTTCCGATCTCCGCTTCGTGGATTTCCGCGAAACGCTCGGCGCCCGCGAAAAACTCGTAACAGTGAGCTCCGGGAAGTCGCTTGATGCCGTACTTGTCGAGTACGGTGTCCAGGCGCCCGCCGGTTCCACAATCCGCATAGGCGACGAAAATCTCGTCGTAGCTGTCTTTGACCTCCTCCAGTTTCGCTCGCACGGCCTCGGGGATTTCCTCGGGCGTGTTGTGGAGCAGGGCGGGCAGGCACTCGATCGCAATGTCATTCCAGCCGCCGAGACGTTGGAGGGCCAGCAATTCCCGAGACAGTGCGCCGCAAGCGAGCAGCAGCACCGATCTGCGCTGGCCTCCAGTTCCTCCCATCCGCGCTTTACGCTGCCTGTGCTCGCTGGCCGACGAGCTTCTTCGCCGTTTCCACCGCAGTCGCCGCGTCACGACAGTAGGCGTCAGCGCCAATCGCCGCCGCAAACTCGTCGTTGAGGGGCGCACCGCCCACCATCACGATGTAGTTCTCGCGAATTCCCTCGCTCTTCAGCGTGTCGATCACGACCTTCATGTAGGGCATCGTGGTGGTCAACAGTGCCGACATTCCGAGAATGTCCGGCTGGTGCTCCTCGATGGCGGCCATGTACTCCTCCACCGGGGTGTTGATCCCGAGGTTGATCACCTCGAAACCGGCACCTTCCATCATCATCCCGACGAGGTTCTTCCCGATGTCGTGGATGTCGCCCTTCACGGTGCCGATCACCATCTTGCCGACGGGCTTCGCGCCCGTCTCGGCGAGCAGGGGGCGGAGGACGGCCATGCCGGCCTTCATCGCGTTGGCGGCCAGCAGCACTTCGGGCACGAACAAGATGCCGTCGCGAAAGTCGATGCCGACGATCGTCATTCCGGCGACGAGGGCCTCGTCGAGGGTGCGCGACGCCGACCAACCACGCGACAGCAGGATGTTCGTTCCCTCTAGGATCTCTTCGGCGAGCCCGTCGTACATGTCGTCGTGCATCTGCTTGACGAGTTCGTCGTCCGGCAGATCCGCGAGCACCACCTCTTCTTCGTTCTCGATCTCTTCGTTGGACATGGTCATCTCCTGACTGCTGTGCTTCGGGCTTCCAGCCGTCGGCTACTCAATGGCTCCAGCACCCACCGGCGGACTTCCTGGCCGCAGACGAATGCTGAATGGTTGGAATTTGTAGATAGGCGTGCCGAGTCTGGCCGGCGCCGTGGTCACAGCGATGCAATTCTGATCAGCCATCGCGTCGCACCTTGTCATTTACTGCGGCGACACGCCCGGTCGGGGGCGCGTCCTGCTGTCCAGCCACCGGAATCAGCTGGCGAATATGCTCGTGGAATCTCCACACACCGGACTCCTGACCCGAGAGCACGCCGCCCTGGTAGCTGCTCGAGCGAACGCCCGCGCCCGTCCAGGTGCAGAATTCGAGGTCTTCCTTGATGATGTTGCGGGCGATCCGCCGATTCAGATAGCGCGCCGCGCGCATCTCGCGCCGGTCGTCCTCGAGTGCCACCGCGAAGCGCTGGATTGTACAGCGCTCGGGTCCATCGGGCAGCACCTGATACGTGCCCACGAGATCGGGCGTCAGCAGGAAGACCGTCGTCGGAAAGATCCCGTAGTAGGTCCAGGCCCGCTGATACGCTTCTCCCAGGTGCTCGACTTTCGGGAGCAGACGCTGATAGGCGCGCTCGCTCCAGACGGGCGACTCTTTCTGCTGAAGCACCGCGAAGGGCTTTGCGTCTGCCGCGGGCGATTCGCTGTGGGTGGGTGTGTCGCCGAACAGGCGGCCCATCGCCGAGAGCCCGTTCGGGATGTAGTAACCCTCGGATTCGTCTTCAGAGAACAGCTTCCAGTTGAAATCGCAACTCTGCGAAGCGCGATCGCCCCAGGGTTTCATCTCGGCGAACCGGAAATGCTTCGCGACTTCCGCAAGCGGCTCCAGGGTCGCGGCCACGCTGGGGCCTTCGCCTCCAAAGCGTATGAACACGAAACCCATCCACTCTTCGATCTCGACTTCCGGCAGATTCAGCCGCGATTTATCGAGGTGCTCGAAACCTTGATCGCGCGGGACCGATTGCAGCTTGCCGTCGTAGCCGTACGTCCAACCGTGGTAAGGGCAAACGAGGGCTCCGCTGCAACTTCCAGCCTCACCGGTCACCACCCGCGACGCGCGGTGTCGACAGACATTGTGGAATGCGCGGAGTTCTCCATCGGCATTTCGGATGACCAGCGCGCGCTCTCCAGCGACATCGAGCGTCATGTAATCGCCGGGTTTGGGTGCCTGGCTGATATGACCCGCGAGCAGCCAGTGTCGTCGGAAGATGTACTCGGTTTCGAGTTCGTAGAACTCGGGATCGAGGTAGACCCAGGGCGGGAGCGTTCTGGACTCGGGCTTCGGATGGGTTTCAGTCGGCGCGTAGGCGTTGAGCACACTGGTGTGTGGGCCGAATGCGGAGAACTCGACCGGAAAGACGCTCGCGAGAAAACCGCGCAGTGTCGCCTTCGCGCCGTCGAAGTCGATCGGGGCATCGCTCTGGAGCATGGTCTCGGGGAGCGAGGAGAGCAGGTGATAGAAGGCGCGCCCCAGTGCGGCGTGATCGAGGTGCGGGTAGTGGCCGTCGCTCGCGATCTTCTCGAATAGCTTGACGACCCGCTGCTCCATCGCGGCGCCTCGCGCCCCGCACACGCGCATGTAATCTTCGCGCCCGCTGGATTCTCCCCAGAACGCAGCCCACACCGCAATCCGGTCGGGGTCGCAGACCTCGGGATCGAAGTCGACTTCGATCATCGCTTCGAGCAGCTGCACGGGGTCTTCGCCCGCGCGCTCGAGCACTTCTTGTTGGCGGAGCTCGAATTCTCGATCGACGTGTTCGAGCGTCGCGAGCAGCAATGCCTGCTTGGAGTGGAAGTAGAAGTTGACGATCCCGGTCGAGAGCCCGGCGAGCTTCGCGACCTTTGCGACCGTGGTGCCGGAGAGGCCGTTGCGCGCGATCGAGGTGATCGTCGCTTCGATGAGTTCTCGGCGGCGCCGTGCGTCGCGCGGCTCCTTGACCAAATCCGTAGACTCGATGCGACTCGCGGAAGTCATCCCGCCGCTCCTGCTCCAATCGGGCCCGCAGAGTACTCTATTTTGAATGATTCGTCAGTATTGACGATTCATTCAGATTCGTATCGGAAGGGTGCCAATTGCTCCAAACTGTGGGCCAAAGGACCCGAAATGATTTCAGGGCGCGCTGAAACGCGCTCAGCTGCATTTTCAGCGAATTCGGAGCGGTTCGCAGGCTATCGGCGGGGCTTTCGGCGGCGACGGGATCTGGCGGCTGCCGCCTACCAGCGGTCGTTTCCGGGCTTCATGGCGTCGGGATCGAGAACGATGTTGTAGGCGTCTCGGATCTTGGCGTCCACGGCCGGGTCGATGTAGTTCGGGTAGTGGCTCGAAAGGATCCGCTGGACGTTCGCCTTGGCGCGGTCTCGGATGTCCTGCCCGCCGAGTTCTTCCCAGAGCGTCGGTTGGAGGCGGTCCCCGAGTTCGGGATAGATGTACTCGCTTTCCATCAGGCCCAGGGTCTGCTCGCTGCCGAGGAAGTGCCCGGGGCCCTTGACGACTTCTTCGATCAGTTCGACCGAGAGGGTTTCGTCGGTCACCTCGATCCCGCGGAGAATCCGCAGCACGAAGCCGAGCATCTCCGAGTCGATCGCCATCGCCTCGAAGCAGCAGCCGAGCAGGCTCGCCTGCATGCCCGCGGCTTCGTGGATCATGTTCGCACCCGAAAGTCCGGTCATCAGCGCGTTGATGGCTTTTTCGACGCCCGCTTGATTGTCCGGAACCTTCGAGTCGGTCATGCCGGCCGCGCAGCCACTCGGCAGATCGTAGAAGTTGGCGATCTGTGCGGAGGCCGCGTTGAGCAGCGCCTCTTCGGGGCCACCGCCCGAGAACGCCCCGGTCCGCAGGTCCGAGGTGAACGGCCAGTTGCTGAAGATGGTGGGATGCCCGGGTTTCAGCAGATTCACCAGCGCGACACCGCCGAGGCCCTCGGCGGTGGTCTGCACGAGCGCGCCCGCGAGGGCTGCGGGG
Source organism: Deltaproteobacteria bacterium (assembly GCA_024640705.1). GTDB lineage: Bacteria > Myxococcota_A > UBA9160 > UBA9160 > SMWR01 > JACZVU01. The sequence goes on along the minus strand of JAHEEJ010000209.1, from coordinate 1,207 downwards.
GCGGTCGCTCCGGCCTGCGCGGCGATGATCATGTCGATCGGCATGCCGACGCGCACGGCCGCGCTCGCGACTTCGAGGCTGAGCTCGCCGTAGCGCAGCGGCGGAACGATCCCCGTGCAGTAGAGGCTACAGCAGGGTTTCTCGGCGAATTTTCCCTCGCCGCCGAGGATCATGTCGAAGATCTTCGCAGCCGCCTCGACGCCCTCACCGGTCGTGAAGCCCGCCGCCACATGCTTCGTGGTTCCGGCCGCGATCGCGTAGGTGATGTTCGCGTCCATATCGAGGCCGCCTTCCATTTCGGTCGGCACCACGGTGCGCCCAAACCAGTGGATGTTCGGCAGGCGATCGACGAGCCGCGCGAAGTCGTACTCGTCGAGCAGCGTCGACGGTCGGTATTTGCCGGTCTTCGGATCCGGTACGGAGACCGCGGCACCCGCAGTTCCGAAGTGCACCTTCGATCCCGTCAGTTCCATGTCGTGCTGTCGCTCGCGCCCGTAGAGGGTGAAGTTGCGCGCAGCACCCGCCACCATGTCTTCGATGTAGGAGCGCGAAAACAGGATGCGATCGTCGTCGGTGATCGTGAGGCCCTTCTTGCGCGCGATTTCGATCACCTCGGGGCCCGCGTCGCCCATGCCGACGCGCTCGAGGATCTGGAGCGCCCCCTCGTTGACCCGTTCGAGTTCGCGATCGGTGAGCGGCTTGATGTCACCGCCCGGGATTCCGGGCCAGACGACCCTGGCTCGCTCGAATTGCGCCTGCCCGCGTACTGTCATTCGGGCTGCGCGTCCGCGACGTGCTGCTCCCTTGCGCCTTCCCTCTGACATCCCTCACTCCTCGCCGGCGAATCCTTCGGATTCGCTCGCATCGTCGCGTGACCCCCTTCGGGGTTCACACGCCTCGCTGACTGGCCTTCCCTGGAAGATCGCTCACTGTGGCAGTTCGGGCTGCGGGAATCCAGCGGAAAGATCGGGGTTTGGCAAGGGGCCCGCGACGGATTTGGTGGTGCGGGTCGGGTTGCGACGGGTCGGTCAGGGTCGTTTCGGAATCAAAACCGTGTAATCCAGGTCGAGGACGAGATTCGACGGGTAGCGCTCGCGCCCGCTCTCGGGGTCGCGCGTCTTGATCTCGAAGTGCTCGAGGCCCGGATCCTGGTTCTTGACGCCGATCAGTCTCAGGCGAAGCGCCCCGAGGTCCTCCCGGCCGAGTT
>JAHEEJ010000208.1 GCA_024640705.1 Deltaproteobacteria bacterium | reverse complement strand
TCTTGATCTCGAGCGCAACCTGGTTGGCGAGTTCGCGGGTCGGGCTCATCACGAGGGCCTGACATGCGGCGATCGAAGTGTCGAGGCGCGAGACGATCGGGATCCCGAAGGCCCCGGTCTTGCCGCTGCCAGTATGCGCCTGGACGATCAGGTCGCGGCCTTCGGCCATCGGGGGCAGCACTTTCGCCTGCACCGCTGTGGGCTCGCTCCAGCCGAGATCGCGGATGCCGTTCTGGACGGCCTCCGGCTGGCTGGCAAAAATGTTGGGGAGGTCTGTCATGCGCGGCCGAGGCTATCACGCTTCCCTGTTTGGGGCCCGTGCTAGGCTCGGCCGATGGCGCGTATCAATCGCTCGGAAGTGGAGCGCGTGGCTTCGCTCGCTCGTCTGTCGCTCTCCGAAGAGGAGGCCGATCGGCTGGTGCGGGAGTTCGAGTCCTTCCTCGGTTACATCGATACGCTCCAGGAGATCGATACGGCGGGGGTCGTTCCGACCGCGCACCCGATTTCGCTGCCCACGCCGACTCGCCCGGACGAACCCGAAGCGGCGATGGACGCCGACCGCGCCGTCGCCAATGCGCCCGAGGCCGCCGCATCCGCCTTCCTCGTGCCCAAGGTGATCGATACCGAGGCGGAGGGCTGAATGTCCGAGCGGATCGGGACTCTTCGCGAGCTCCGCGCGGCACTCGACGCTCGCCAAACCTCGTCCGTCGAGATCGTGGGCGAGTGCCTCCGGCGCGCCGAGGCCTCCCAGGAGACCATTCACGCTTTTGTCGGCCTGCGCGCCGAGGCGGCACTGCGCGAGGCCGAAGCAGCCGACGCGCGCCGCGGGCGCGGGGAGGTTCGTTCTCCGATCGACGGCCTGCCGATCGCGATCAAGGACAACATGGTTCAAACGGGTGAACCCACCCACTGCGCTTCTCGCATCCTCGAGGGGTTCATCTCTCCGTACACGTCGACGGCGGTCGAGGGACTCGAGCAATCCGGGGCGATCGTGATCGGCCGGACCAACATGGATGAATTCGCGATGGGTTCCTCCACCGAACACTCCGTCGACGGGCCGACCCGCAACCCCTGGGACCCGAGTCGAACACCCGGCGGTTCGTCGGGCGGATCGGCAGCGGCGGTGGCCGCGCGAATCGTGCCGGCTGCTCTGGGCAGTGACACCGGTGGCTCGATCCGACAGCCGGCCTCATTTTGCGGTGTCGTCGGCATCAAGCCGACCTACGGGCGCGTTTCGCGCTGGGGCCTGGTTGCGTTTGCTTCGTCATTGGACCAGATCGGCGCCTTCGCGCAGACCGCAGCGGATTGCGCCTGGGTTCTGGAGGCGATCGCGGGACACGATCCTCGCGATTCGACTTCGATCCCAGAGCCTGCGCCCGCCTACTCGGGTGTCCTGAGCGGCGATCTTTCCGGCTTGCGCCTGGGGCTCCCGAAGGAGTATTTCGTCGCGGAAGGCGTCGATGCGGGCGTCCTGGCGGCGGTGCGAGACGCGGTGGCCCAACTCGAGCGCGCGGGCGCAAAGACGGTCGAGGTCAGCCTCCCCCATGCGCGCTACGCGATTGCCACCTATTACGCGATCGCCAACGCGGAGGCGTCGAGCAACCTCGCCCGCTTCGATGGCGTCCGTTACGGGCATCGCGCAGCAGGTGCGAAGGGGTTGACCGAGATGTACTGCCGAACGCGCTCGGAGGGATTCGGTGCGGAGGTGAAGCGCCGGATCCTGCTCGGAACCTATTTCCTCTCTGCCGGTTATTACGACGCCTACTACCGCAAGGCGCAGCAGGTCCGAACCTTGTTGCGCGGCGATTTCGAACAGGCCTTCATGGCTTGTGACGCGTTGGTCACGCCCACTTCGCCCGAGGTTGCGTTCCGGCTGGGTGAGAAGACCTCGGACCTCCTGACCATGTACTTGTCGGACATCTACACGGTTTCCGCGAACCTGGCCGGGATCCCGGCCTTGTCGACACCCTGTGGTTTCGTCGACGGGCTCCCGGTCGGCCTCCAGATTCTCGGACCCGCCCTCGACGAGGCGACACCACTTCGGATCGCCGACGCTTTTCAGCGGATTACGGACCACCATTTGGCGTGCCCCGGAGGTGCCGCGTGAGCGCATCCGGCGGCGAATTCGAAGTCGTCATCGGCCTCGAGGTCCACGCCCACCTGCGCACGAAGTCCAAGCTCTTCAGCCCGGCTCCGATCCTGTATGGCGCGGAACCGAACCACAGCGTGCACCCGGTCTGTCTCGCGCTACCCGGAGTGCTCCCGGTGCTCAACGAGTACGCCGTCGAGCTCGCGATCCGCGCGTCTATTGCGATGAACTGCGAAGTCCATCAACGCTCGATCTTCGCTCGCAAGAATTATTTCTACCCGGATCTCCCAAAGGGCTATCAGATTTCCCAGTACGAAGAGCCGCTGGCTACCGGCGGCTGGATCGACATTCCGACGCAGGGGGCAGGGGGCGCCGCGAACAAGAAGCGCATTCGCCTGACGCGCATCCACATGGAGGAGGACGCCGGCAAGTCGATCCACGATGATGCCATCGCCGGTGCCGACTCGACGCTCGTAGATCTCAACCGAGCCGGTGTGCCGCTGGTCGAGATCGTTTCGGAACCCGACATTCGATCGGCCGAAGAGGCCACCGACTATCTGCGGGCTGTTCGATCGATCTTGCGATTCACCGATGTTTCCGACGCCGACATGGAGAAGGGGCATCTTCGCTGCGATGTGAACGTATCGCTGCGGCCTCGAGGGTCGGATGAATACGGCACGCGCACGGAACTGAAGAATCTCAACTCGTTTCGCTTCATCGAAGAGGCCGTGCGGGCCGAGATCGAGCGCCAGACGGAGGTTTTGCGCGCTGGCGGCGAGGTGCGGCAGTGCACGCTCGCTTACGATCCGCAGTCTGGGCGTACATCGGTCTTGCGAATCAAGGAAGACGCCGACGACTACCGCTATTTCCCGGATCCCGATCTGATTCCGATGCTCCTCACACCGGAGCAGATCGAGCGGGTGCGGTCGGAGCTTCCCGAACTCGCCGAACAGAGAGCGGAACGCTTCCAGAGCGAGTGGGACCTTTCCGAGCAAGACGCCGTCCAGCTGACCGCAGCGCCATCGATCGCCAATTTCTTCCAGGCCGCTGCGAAGCAGCACGGCGCTCCGAAGGTGGTTGCGAACTGGATTCTGCGGGACGTCATGCAGGCGCTCAATGAGTTGGAGTTGGCGCTCGACGACTCGCCGTTCTCGCCCGAGGGGCTCGCGAAGCTGATTCGGATGGTCGACGAGGGCAAGACCACGGTGAAGAGCGCGCGGGGCCTGGTTGCCGAATTGGTCGAGTCAGGCGGAGATCCCGAGGCGCTCATCGCGGAGCGCGGGCTCGCCGCTGTCTCCGACTCGGGCGTCCTCGAACAGGCCGTCGCCGAAGTGCTCGCCGAGAACCCCGAGAATGTCGAGCTCTACCGCTCCGGTGAGAAGAAGGTGGTGAACTTCTTGATGGGTCAGGTGATGCGGAAGACCCAGGGCAAGGCGGATCCCGCAGCGGTCCGCGAGATCCTTGCGCGCGAACTCGGGAAATAGCCGCGTGCGGGCCGTCGCCCGCATCTGCCTCGCGCTGTTCGGGCTGGTTTTCGTGCTGGCCGTAGGCCTGAGTGTCGTGCTGCCGCGCGTCTGCGGTGGGGACGTCGGCCGCGCGCATCGGTCCGAGGCCGCGACCTCTGCGGTCTGCTGAGGGCCCCAATGGACGCTGCTGGGGCCTGGTGGACGGGAGGCCCGAACCGCGCGTTCGCCAGCGGAAAAGCGCTCCGGAACTTCACGAATACGCAAATGGGTGGAATTCACCTCAAGGGCGAGTCTCCCGAGGACGATATTTCAGCCTGTGAGGGAAGATCCCGGCTCCATTCTATGTGTGGATGACGACCGCAATCTCTGCCAGATCCTCTCCGAGGCCTTGGGTGGGGAAGGCTATACGGTCCGATCGGTATTCGATGGCGATCAAGCCCTCGCGGAGCTGATCGAGGACCCCCCCGACTTCGTGTTGCTCGATCTGATCTTGCCGCGAAAGGACGGATTCGCGGTGATCGAAGCCCTGCGCGCGATGGATGCTCCGATTTGTGACATCCCGGTCGTGCTCTTCACGGGCTGTTCTCCGACCCCGCAGAATCGCGAGCGCGCGAAATCCCTGGGCGTGGTGGAGTTTCTCAGCAAGCCCGTGCCCCTGAGCGAACTTCTGGCCGTTGTTGCGCGCTACGTGGGCGAGCAGAAACCCGAAGACTTGCGCGATGCCAGCCGGAGGCCGGGTGCTCGGATCGAATCTCGATCACCCCGGTTGTCGGGATCGCTCGAAGATCTGTCGCTGCCCGCGCTTCTCCATCATCTTCACGGACTTCGTGCCACCGGCGTGCTCCACCTCGCGAACGGGAAGAAGCGCAAGTGGATTGAGCTTCGCGATGGCTATCCGCGCGCGGTTCGTTCGAATCTGATCAACGAATGCCTCGGGAACTATCTCGTGCGCTACGGAAAGATCAGTCAGGCTGCTTTCGCCGAATCGCTGCGGCGGGCCAAGCCCGGGCGCCTCCAGGGCGAGATTCTCGTCGCAATGGAAATCATGTCCGAGGAAGAGATCACGGCTGCGCTGCGCGCCCAGGCGGATGAGAAGTTCTTCGAGGCGTTCAGTTGGCAATCGGGGACCTATCGCTTCGAGCGGGGCGTCGGCCTCGAGCGTGCGAACAGCCTCGGCGTGGAGCGAAGCCCGGCCAATCTGATCTTGCGCGGCGTGCGCGAGCAAACTCCGATCAAGCTGGTCGAGGATTACATCTGCTCACACGCGGACTGTTTTCTCGCTCCGGCTGAAAGCCCCTTCTACCAATTTCAAGAGGTCGATCTCGAGTCCAGCCACGAGGAGCTTCTCGCCAAACTCGACGGCTCGCGGCGGCTCGCGGAGTTCTTGAAGGCCGACGCGGATCTCAAGCGCACCCTCTACGCCATGTTGGCGTGCGGGCTCCTCGAACTCAAAGGGGGCAACGGCCCGAGCGCCAAGCCGTCGCCTCGCCGCGACGCGAGGTTGCAGCAGGAGGTCAAGGGCGAGGAGTTGCGGGCTCGGCTGACCGGTTTGGCGGATCAGATGCGCGACCAGACCTATTTCGAAATCCTCGGGGTCGACGAATCGGCCAACGAGGGGGCACTCCGGGACGCGTTTCAGAAGCGGGCCGCGCACCTCCATCCCGACCACTACAGGCGGTCGGGTGACGCCGTGGTGCATCTGGCCACGGAGGTATTCGCCCAGATCAATCTCGCCTACCAGACCCTCACGGATCCGCGCCGACGCAGCGAGTACGTGCTGACCCAGCGCAAGGATCAGCGCGACGCCGATCGCCAGCGGGAGAGCGAGCAGGCGCTCGAGGCGGCGGTGCAGTTTCAGGAGGGCCAGCGCTTGCTTGCCCAGCGCTCCTACGAGCGCGCGCTGGAGGTTTTCGGCCGCGCCCTGCAACTCTACCCGGACGCTGGGGAGTATCACGCCCACTATGGCTGGACGCTTCACCTGTGCCATCCCGACCAGTCCGACATCGCCTCGGAGGCGATCGAGCACGTGCGCCGGGGAATCAAGCTGGCGGGGCACCTCGAGACGTCCTACCTCTTCATGGGCCGCCTGTGCAAGGCCATTGGCCGGGTTGAACTGGCGGAAAAGATGTTCGCGCGAGCGGTTCAGCTCGAGCCTGGTTGTGTCGAGGCCTTGCGCGAACTCCGCCTGATCAATTTGAGGCGGCACAAATCGAAGGGACTCATCGGACGCCTGTTGCGCCGCTGAGTTTCGGCGCAGCAGAGGTCCAATGAGCAAGACCCCGAGCATTACTGGCGAAAAGATCTGGCTCGACGGCCAATTCGTCGATTGGGCGGACGCCAAGATCCACATTCTCACCCACACCCTGCACTACGGGCTCGGCGTATTCGAAGGCATCCGCTGCTACCGAACCGCAGATGGCCGCTCTGCCGTGTTTCGACTCGCCGATCACGTTCGCAGGCTCTTCGATTCGGCGCGGATCAACCTGATGGAGATTCCCTTTGGTCAGAAGGAAATCGAGGAGGCCTCGCTCGAAACCCTTCGCCGCAATCAACTCGAAGAGGGCTACATCCGCCCGCTCGCGTTCATCGGTGAAGGAGCGATGGGCCTCAATCCCGGCACCAATCCGATCCGCGTGGCGGTGATCGCCTGGCCCTGGGGGAGTTACCTGGGCGAAGACGGCATGCGCAACGGCATCCGCGCCAGGATCTCCAGCTTCAGCCGCCATCACGTCAATGCCAA
>JAHEEJ010000013.1 GCA_024640705.1 Deltaproteobacteria bacterium | reverse complement strand
AACCATTTGTTCGTCGTGATCGCACCCGAGACGCACTGCTCGTACGAGAGCGCGGACGAACATACCATCGTGGGAAGCCGCGACGTCGGAGATGCGCGGCTCGATTTCCGGAGCCTCTACCTCGAGTGGTTCGATTACTGGCTCAAGGGGATCGAGAATGGCGTGCTCGACATGCCGAAATTCCAGATCTACGTGATGGGGCGCGGCGAGTGGAGAGCAGAGAACGAATGGCCACTCGCGAGAACCGAATTCACCAGGTACTACCTGCACAGCGATGGCAACGCCAACAGCCGCGTCGGAACCGGTAGGCTGAGCACGAATCCACCCGAACAAGAACCGTCCGATCGCTTCGTTTACGATCCCGCAGCACCGGTTCCCTCGCTGGGAGGACCCGACTGGGGTGCGTCACACCCCGATCTTCTCCCGGGCGGCACGGATCAGGGCCCGGCAGAGATGCGCCACGACGTCCTCGTCTACACCTCTCCGCCGCTCGAGAAGGGACTGGAGGTGACCGGCCCGCTGGAGCTGGTGTTGTACGTCTCCTCGTCGGCGCGAGACACCGACTTCACCGGTAAACTCGTCGACGTGTACCCCGACGGCACGGCGTACAACGTTCAAGAAGGAATCCTACGGGCGCGGTATCGCGAAGGCTTCGACCAGAAAGTCTGGATGAAGGAAGGCGAGGTCTACGAAGTCAGCATCGACCTCAAGGTGACCAGCAACTACTTTCAACCGGGCCATCGAATCCGGCTGGAAGTCTCCAGCAGCAACTTCCCCCGTTTCGATCGCAACCTGAACACCGGTGGAAACAACTACGATGAGACAGAGTGGATCAGCGCGGAAAACACCGTCCACCACTCATCCGTCTACCCATCGCACCTCTTACTGCCGGTGATTCCATGAGATCTTGCGAGCTGACTTTTTTGGAGTCATTCCCCAGCCGCACTGACACGATTGTGTCGCAGACCGGCTCGACGGACTACACTGCGCGCGTGACTTTTTGCCGACGGCAGATCTGGATCTACTTCTTGATTGGGGTCGGGCTTGGGTGTGGGCACGTCGAGCCGAATCCGGAGGCAGACAATTCGAAGCCCAGCCTTGTCGTCGATCAGGACTATTTCGAGACTCACCCGGAGTCTCAAGCCGCGTGGATCGTCTACGCGCTACACCGGCTCACAACGCCCGAGGCAGGTGAGTACCAGATCGAAGTCGATAGCCGCCGCAAGCTGGTTCGCTACTGGAAAGAGGACGGAGCGTCAGGCACGGACAGCTATCTCGATTTGCTGGTGAAGATCGAAGAGCTTGGATTTCTCGAGGAGTACGTGATCGCTGCCTTTAGCAAGCCGGGCTGGACAGTACCCGCGGCGGCGATGGTTGATCTCGACATTCCCGCCTTTCTCACCTGGGCGGAGCAGAACCTGCAGGGCCACACGGGCGAGGTCCGCGCTTTTCTGGAGCGCCCTCGCCTCGAGACACCGGGCGCCCGCTACCCGCCCCCCGAGACGTTCGTTGACGCCCAGGGACCGCGCTGCGACAAGAGCAGAGAAATCGAGGGCGTTCTCGAGCGATGGGAGGTCGACCGCCGAGCCCTGATCGGGCGGGCGCTCGCGGTGCCCAGCGGCGTGGACTTCCTCTATTACCTCGACGAACTCGGGACCGACGGTGAGCTGAGTCGTACTGGCGCGACCCAGGTTCCTCTCTCGATCGTCGACCTTCTTTTCATCGGGGGATTTTGCGCCACCGAAAGAGCCGACTTGAAAGCCGCGCAACGGTATTTCGAGGGGGCCAGCTCTTTGGACCCTTACAACAACAGAGTCCGCATGGAATTGGCCCACGTGTGGATCCAGAGAAGCGAATTCGAACCCGCCGAGGAGCAGATCGAGTTCGTCCTCGCGACCTCACAAGACCCTTGCATGATCGCTCAGGCGCTGCGCAAGCGGGGCTACATCGAATTCGAGCGCGGTGAACTCAGCAAGTCCTACGCAACCTACACCCAGTCGTTAGACCACGAACCCGGAAGCGAATTGGCCAGAAGCGAGCTGAGCATTCTCTACCAAACCATGGAGGCACAGGGATTCGAAGAACTGCCTCCCCCCGAGTACGCGCCCCCTCCGGGTCAACAGTTGACCACGCAGTGTACCCTCTAGCTGGGCTCGGCTCGATAGTCGCCCGTTGTCTTCCTAGCGACCAACCGAGTCGAATCCCCGCTCCCGCCTAGCATCGCCGATGAGGAGGGCAACATGAGCCGAGGCACGACGACTCCGGCGAATCTTCGCGCGCCTGCCGAATGGGAGCCACACGACGCGGTTTGGCTGCAGTGGCCCAGTGAAAGCATGCGTCCTTATGCGGGATACCAGCTCAAGCTCGAGTCCACCTGGCTGGCGATGACGCATGCAATGCAGCCGCACGTCGAGGTTCGCATCGTCGTCGAGGACGAGCCCGCCCGGGGCCGACTCGATGCTCAACTGCGAGCACTCGGTATCGGGCCTACCAACATCTCGCTTCACGTGATCCCGCTCGACGACATCTGGGTGCGCGACAACGGTCCGATCTTCGTCCTGAACGACGCCGGCCAGGTCGCGGTGACCCGCTGGAACTTCAACGGTTGGGGCGGGCGGTCCAAATTTGGGCGCGACGCGGAGGTTCCGGCTCGAATCGCAAACGACCTGGACCTGCCGATCTTCAACGCGCCGATGATCGCGGAGGGCGGCGCAATCGAGATCGACGGTGCGGGAACCCTCATGGCCACGAAGAGTTCGATCGTCAACCCGAATCGGAACCCACAGATGGACCAGCAGGCCGTCGAGCGCGTACTCGGCGAGTACCTCGGTGTGCGCCACTTCATCTGGCTGTCGGGCGCACCGCCCGCAGCCTGCGAGAGCCTCGGCGACGGAACCGATTGGCACATCGACATCGCAGCGCGCTTCACACCCGATCACGCGATCCTGTACTGCTGGACGGACGACGAGAGCGATCCCCGCTACCGGTACCTCGTGCAACATCGCACAGAACTCGAAGGGGCGGCCGATGCAAACGGGAAACCGTTCGAACTGATCCCGATCCAGAACCCCCAGGTCTACTCCGTCAACGACATCCAGTGGAGCACCACTTACGACATCAAGGCCGGATCGTTCACGGATGCCGCCTACACGAACTATCTCGTGACCAACGGCGTCGTGCTCGTGCCCGTCTACGGCTGCAAGCAAGACGCGCGCGCCAAGGCGATCATCGGCGAGCACTTCCCAGGGCGGGAGATCGTCGGCATTCCCGCGCTCACGCTCACCGAGGAGGGCGGCGCGATCCACTGCGTCACCCAGCATCAGCCTCGCGCACAGCCGCCTTCTTGACCCTTCTCGGATGGGCTGCCCGGCGGTTGTGGATCTTCGAGCAACTCAGCGCGATGGATCCACGCGAAACGTCCCGGTCGCCTGGTAGATCATCCGCATGTCGCTATTCGATGGTGAAGGCCGTAAGCGTGCTCTTGTCACTGAGATGAGCGGGCCGAATCGCGACTCCATCGAATCGACCGCGCACGCCGTCTTCGAGCTGGATGACGGTTTCCATCGGTTTCTTGTTCGACGACGGAATGCGAACGCGCATTCGCTCCACGCCACCTTCGACAAAATAGGCCATGACCCATCTGGCGTTCAGGGAAGTTTTCGTCGGAGCTGAATCCCGCTGCACGCTCAGGGTAATCTTGCGCGCAGTGACGAATCGCGGCGACCGGATGACGATGCCCAGTCCGTCAATTTTTTGTTTCAGCAAGGGTTCTGCGCCCGGCCACTCGACGACGTTGATATGGCCAAAGAGCTGATCGAAACTGACGTCTTCAGGTCGCGGCCACGGGGAGAAGCTCAGCGCGATCGCATCGAATAGTCTGCGCCGATCCCAGAACGGACCGGTGGTTACGTTTCGGACGCGTTCGGCGAGCGGCCCCAGCTCGGGAATCGAGTAATCCTTCCGCTTTCCCACCAGAAACCAGGCATGGTCCTTGGGAACCATGCGCGTAAAGTGGCCGATTCTCCACCAGGGCTCGCGGACCGACGGCATTCGCGAGAGCAACGGATCCACGAGCGCAACGGCGTCGAAAACGCGGGCGTTTTCGTCACCATAGAAGGTTTCGATTCCGAGCGAGTCGCCAAAATAGGGGCCCGGTCCCTGGAGTCGTGCAGCGGTTTCCCGACGATGCCCAACGGGCAAGAAGAAATCCCGGTTCACGTTCCAGAGGCCTGTCTGCAGCGACCAGGCGCTCGCCTCGTCGACGATGCCACGCGCATCGAAGGGTCTTCGGCTGCCTTCGAGACTGCTCGTCCAGACCGGTCGCGTTCCCAGCAGCGAGAGTCCCACGACGGCGACCGCCGCTACGAGCTGGCCAAGCGTCGGGCCACGAGTGAGAGCCGCTTCGCGCGCAATCACGATGGTGGCCAACACGAAGCTGGCGGTGAGGAACCGACCCGCCATGAAGTCGCCACCCACCCAGATACAGATCGCCATCTGCAAGACGATGGCGATCGCCAGCTTGCGAGAGCGGCCTCGAGGCGAGAACCAACCTACGACGACCGCGACCCCGAGCGCGATCATCAAGACGGGGTCGAGGAATATGCTCGAATAGAAATAGCCAAGGCCCTGAGCGAGCATCTCGCCTGTGGGTTGCCCATGACTGAGTTTCGACAGGGCAGAGTTCGGTAGCAGGCTGCCGTAGTAGACGATGGAAAACGCCTTCCAGAGCAGGAAGGGAGAACCGTAGAGCAGAAGGCACCGACACAAAGGCCATCGCTTCAAATGGGGCCACAGGCCAGCGATGGCCGCCCACGCAAACGGGAGCGCCAAAGGCGCGTGATCGAGCCTGGTCATCACGAGCCCGATCGAGGTCAGGAGGATGTTGCGGCTCCAGATTCGGCTGCTGGCCGCGTCGTTGGGATCGTGTGGCTGTGCCCAAAATAGATAGAGAACGACCACCATCAGGTGGAGAAGCGCGTTCTCCATTCCGGAGGTCGAATAGTCGACATAGGAGCGCGAGGAAAGCAGGAGAGAACCGAGCAGTACGATGGGCGCGATGCCGCGGTCTCTTGGAATGACTCGCCACAAGAGCAGTGCTGTAGTCGCCGTAGCCACGGCGAGACTTGCACCCAAGAGAGCCAGATAGCCGTGGGGGATGACCCCGTAGACCACTGCGAGGACGGCGTGCCAAGCCTCACTGGTGAACGCTTGCGCGCGGATTCCGAGGTTGAAATTGGGCTCGAAATGTTCGACCCAATTGCGGGCGGAACGAAGCGTGATATAGGCATCGTCGGCAATCCACGCATCGCGCAGACATAGCAATACGTAAGTGACCATGAGCGGCGTCACAACCAACAGACGGTCGGATCGTGAATCGCGTGTCGAAGTCAAATTCGAGATGGATGCCACCTGTGCCATCTCCACGCCAAAAGCACTACAGAGAAGGGCGTATCCAGCCTGAGAGCTTCACTCTACAGCATCGTGGATCATCGGTGGCAAATACTTCGCAGCTTCGATCGCCGATCCTCCGAACCATCTCGTGGCCAATCGCGTCTCGCCCGTACCGATCTACAGCCGCGAGGAGGACGCGCGCACCGGGGCGATCGTCGGCGAGCACATCCCAAGGCCGAAGAGCGTCGACATTTCCACGCTCACACACCGAGGAGACCGCTCAATTCACTGCATCGCCCAGCACCGGACTCACCCCCAGAAACGCCTTCGCGAAACCTTGCGAATGGCGTTTTCAACAGCCATTGACCCCAGAGAAGGGGAACGGCACCCTTGTGGGGCAAGCGCGGCCGGCTGACCGAATGGGGTCGGCGCCGCTGGCCGTTTTTCGGGATCAGCGCTCGCTGGATTGGAGTCCGTCATGTTCGGAATCGGAACGACCGAACTCCTCGTCGTGCTCGGAATCGTGATCTTGATCTTTGGCGCGCGGCGTTTGCCAGAACTCGGCAGCGGCCTCGGCAAGGCGATCAAGAATTTCAAGGCCGGCGTCTCGGAAAAGGGCGAGATCGACGTGACTCCCGATCCGGACAAGATCACGGACAAGGACAAGGACAACTGAGAAATCAGAGTCCCCTCGCCGCGGCCACGCGGCGGATACTAGGGGTCGATCGCCTGGAGTTCGAAGCGGCCCGCAAATCGAGGTAGGTCGGTCAGCACGGCCTCGAACGAAATCCAGCGCTCACCCACCGCAGCGATTCGCCCAGCGCGACGCGCCTGGAAGGTCTCGATTTCACCCGGGCTGGATTCGCGCAGGATGCGCTCGGGAACCGTGGGGGCCAGCGGGATCGCATCCCGATCGATCGCCCGGCCCTTCGTGTCGATCAGCCGAATCCCGAGGATCTTCCGCGCAGCTCGATCGGCACCCGACGCGCGGCGCACCCGGCCGGAAACCACGTAGATCGAACCCGCAGTCGCGTTGTCCACCCAGCGACCAACGATCTGATCGGCCTCGAAGCCAGCTCCGCTCCAGCGCCCCAACGTCGCTTCCGCGTCGCTCGAATGCGAGGTGAGACCACCGACGAGCGCGACGATCATCATCAGGCTGACCGCTCCCCAGCCCACAACCGCCACCACGCGATCGGTCCAGCGCCTCGCCGTTCGCGAATCACCGGCCATCTCGACGGCAATTCCCACCTTGGGTTCGGCGCGCACTCCTTCGCGCGCGGCCGATGCCGACCGGCTCCTGCGCCCAGCCGACCCGTCGCTTTCCGCTGGCTGGTCGAACATCTCCCAATCGGAAAGATCTTCGAAGGCATCGCTTGCATCGGCGGCGAGGCCAGCGCCGGTTCCATCGATTGCGGGTGCATCACCGAGGTCGAGAGCGGCACTCGGAAGCTCCGATTCGGCCGTCAAATCAGCGTCTGATTCTCCCGCCAGCGACTCGACGCCGTCGACCTCGCCGAGCAGGTCGTCGACGGCCGCCGCGGCGTCGGCCTCGATCGGCCCACCGGCCCCGAGCAGATCGTCGACCACGTCCTCGGCCGTGGAGAGATCACTCCAGTCATCGCCTTCGTCGAATGGGGACTCGGCCGTCTCGAGCGGAGGCTCGGGCGCGCGCCCGCGTGCTTCCGACCGAGCGCTTTCGACCTCCTCGTTGAACTCCCAATCGGCTTCGCCGTCGGGGTCGAAATCGGCTTCGCCGTCAGAGTCGAGATCGGCATCGGCTCCCGCCTGGAGTTCGGAATCTGGAGCGACTTCGCCGTTGAGGTCGAAACCTTCTTCAGACGCCGCTTCGAGTTCGGAATCCGGATCGGCTTCGGCGTTGAGATCGAATCCCTCTTCGGACGCCGCTTCGAAGTCAGAGTCTGGATCGACTTCGCAGTCGAGGTCCAATTCGTCTTCATACGCCACTTCGACTTCCGGATCGGGATCCGCTCCAGCCTCGAGATCCAACCCCTGTTCCGGCGCCGCCTCGACCTCGGGATCCGAATCGGCTTCAGCGTCGAGATCCAACCCCTCTTCATACGGGACTTCGACTTCGGCAGTGGCTTCGGTGTCGATGTTGAAACCTTCATCCATCGCCGCTTCGAACGCGGGGTCCGGTTCAGCTTCGCCGTTGGGTTCGAATCCCTTTTCGGACGCCGCTTCTAGCGCCGCTTCGAACTCGGGATCTGCTTCGGCTTCGCCGTAGAAATCAAAACTCTCCACGGGCGCCGATTCGGACTCGGGTCGACGTTCGGCGGTGAGTGCGTCATGGGCGAGATCGTCCGCGCTTCGAATGTCGCTCGCCTCGGGAGGCGTGACGACGAAGGAGCTGTTGCAATTCGTGCAGCGCAAGCGCGCGCCGCCCGCCGGGATCTTGGCGTCGTCCAGCTCGTATTCGGCGTCGCATTTTCCGCAGGTGACAAACACGGAGATCGAGCCCCTCCCCAATTCCGGCAACGCAGATCGAGCCACCCCGGCTATGCTTGAGGGGCTTTCCCGATTCCGGTCCGTCTCATTCGTTTCGGAGGCGAGCCGGCCCCGCTTGAGATCCGCGGGGCCGCCGAAACGGCAGATCTAGGCTCTTGGAGGCTCTTACTTGGCCGCAGACAGCCAGCGGTCCCTTCTGGAGCACCGGCTCGTCATCGTCACCGGCAAGGGTGGGACCGGCAAAACCACGGTTTCGGCCACACTCGCGCTGGCCGCCGCCCGGGCGGGCCTGCGGGTCCTGGTGGCCGAAATGGGCCCCGACGAGCAGATTCCGCGCCTGTTGGACCCGCGAGCGCCCCAGGCCGGCTACGCGGGCTGCACGCTCCTCCCGGGCCTTCGGGCCATTCGGATCGATCCCTTCGAGGCGCTCGCGGAGTATCTCACCCTGCAGCTCGGGGTCCGCGCGGTCGTGGACGCCGTGGTGCACAACAAGGCGTTTCGCCAGCTGATGACGGCGGCGCCCGGATGGCGCGAGCTGATCACGCTCGGAAAGATCTGGCACCTCGCCCAGCTCGACATCGGAGACCCCCCGCGGCCCGAATTCGACCTGATCGTCGTGGACGCACCCGCCACCGGGCACGGCGTCGCGTTTCTCGACGTTCCGCGCGTGGTCGTGTCGGCGGTGCGGGCCGGCCCACTTCACGCGCATTCGGAGCGTGTCGAGCAGCTGCTCGAAGATCCGGAACAGACGCTCGTGCTTCCGGTTGCGCTCGCCGAGGAACTCCCCGCGCGCGAAATCGCAGAATTGACGGACCGCGTTCGCAATGAGATGGGGATCTCGATCGACCGCGTAATCGTCAATGCGGTGGTTGAGGCGCCCTTCCCCGCCGAGGTCTCGGATCTCGACGAAGCGCTCGGGCGACTCGACGGCGATCTCGATCTCGGAGCGCTGCCATCCCCGCGCGTCCTGACCCGCTGCGCGCGCTATCTCCGATCGCGGCACGAACTCAACCGCCGCTTTGCGGTCGAAATCCAACACACGACGGGACTGCCGATCGTCGAACTCCCGCGGATCGCAGAAGGCATCCAGAGTCCGGACCAGATCTCGTCGCTGGCGAGCGCACTGCTCGCCAACCCGGTCTTTCTCGAATGAAGCCGAACACAAACATCGACGCCATGCTCGCGGAGCGGGAGGTCATCGTATGCGTGGGCTGCGGGGGCGCGGGCAAGACGACCGTCGCCGCGGCGCTCGCGTTGGAGGCCGCGCGCCGAGGCCGCAAGGCGTTGGTACTCACGATCGACCCGGCGCGCCGACTCGCGGACGCGATGGGTGTCGAATCGCTTGGCAATCGGCCCCAGGCGATCCCGCGCGAAGTCCTCGACGAACTCGGCGTCCCCGAGGCGGGCAATCTATCGGCGATGATGCTCGACATGAAGCGCACTTTCGACGATCTCGTCGAGCGCTTCGCGGAAAGTGAAGAGGTCCGCGATCGGGTTTTTGCAAACTCCATCTACCAGCACGTCAGCAATGCACTCGCGGGCAGCGTGGAATACTCGGCGATGGAAAAGGTCTTCGAGATGCACCAAAGCGCCGCGTTCGACCTGATCGTGGTCGACACGCCACCCGCACAACACGCGCTCGACTTTCTCGAAGCCCCCCAGCGCCTGCTCGAATTCCTCGACAGCCGGCTCGTGAAGATGCTGATCCACCCCGCTTTCAAGGCGGGCCGCTTCGGCTTCCGGCTGTTTCATCGCGCCACCCAAAAGGTGCTGCACGTTCTAGAGCGCATCACGGGCATCGGCTTTCTCGAGGACCTCTCCGAATTCTTGATCGCGTTCGACGCCATGTCCGTCGGCTTTCGCGACCGAGCCCTGCGCGTCCGAGCCCTGTTGCTCGGGCCCCGGTCCACCTTCGTCCTGGTGTCCGGCCCCGGCCGGATCTCTGCGGGGCACGCCACCGATTTCCTCGATCACCTCGAGGCCTACGGCGTCTCGCTCGCGGGTGTGCTGGTGAACCGGGTCCGGGTCTGGCCGTCGCAGGGCCCGCCACCCACGGACGAACCGCCGCGAAGTGCCGACGTCGAGGCGCTGCGGGACGCGCTGTGGGCCAGCGAAGGCGCCGGCTATCCCGCGGAACTCGCCGCCGAAGCGGCGGCGAAAGCGGCGACGAGATACGCTGAGTGGGTCCGAGCCGACGCGCGCTCCGCCCAGCCCCTGCGCGAAAGAGTCGAGGCGCAGGGCTGTTTCTGGGGCTGCATACCCGAGTTCGAAAGAGACGTTCACGATCTCTCGAGCCTGGGGCGCGTTGCGGATCGGATCGCGGGCCAGGACGAGGAGCCGTAGCGTGGCGACGAGCGATCGCCCCAAAGACCGGACGCGGCAGCGCGAGGCTTCGCCCCCGGAAAGCGCAGCCGCAGCCCTTGCCCGCGCGCGGAGGCACGCCAACGCAGCAATCGCCGAAGCGCTCGCGGCGGTTCGCGCACTGCTCGACGCGGCGTCGTTGGCGCTGAGCGGGGACGCGCCCGCAGACCACGCCGTGCTGGGTCCGATCACACGGATTCTCGAGGGGCTCCGCGCGGAATTCGACGCTGGCGCGACCACCGCTGAAGCCGCTGCGTTGCTCCGCTCGATCGCCGAAGCGCTCGATACCGAAATCGCACGTTGGCAGGCTCGCGCCGAATCCGATCCGGAAGCGCGCGCGGTGTTGCGCGCTTTTCTCGGACTTCGCGAACTGCTGTGGGAGTTCGGGATCCGCCGCGAACCCGATCGGGCCCCGAGTGAAGAAGAACCGGCACGCGGCGCACGCAAAGCGGGGCGCTCGGACTCCAGGCGGCGCAAGAAGCCGCGCGTGCAACGCGTGACCGTCGAGGGATGACCCAATTGACGAAAACGGTTCCCCGAACGCGATCTGGGCTAACGTGGCGTGCCGAACGACAGAACCGGAGTTCCCGGCACTGCGATGCGAGGAAGCCGCGATGAGCGTGCTGATCAAACGCTACGCGAATCGAAAGCTCTACAACACCCAGACCAGCCGCTACATCACGCTCAAGGGCATCGCGGAATTGATCGACGCCGGCGATGACGTTCGCGTCATCGACAACGAAACCGGTGAAGACATCACGAACGTCGCACTGTCCCAGATCCTCGTCGATCACGAGCGCTCCAACAGCGCCGCTTCGCGAACCATGTTGTCCGAGTTGATCTCGCGCGGTGGCGATGCACTCTACGGCGCACTTCGCCGGGGCGTCGGCGACGCCAGCGAGGGAATCGAAGGGCTGCAGAACAACCTGCGGAAGATCGTCAAAGACCGGGAGCGCGATGCGAGCAAGCTCGGAGAGTGGATCGCGGTCGCCACACCGGACTTCGATCGCGTTGTACAAGCTGCGATGGAGCGCGTCTTCAAGCTGCTCGACCTGCCGCGCCGCGCAGACATCGAAGCGCTCAACGAAAATCTGCGGCGAGTGGCCGACGCCGTCGAATCCCTCCAGCACGCCGAACCCAACAAGGCAGGTGCTGGCGACAGACCCGGCGGCAAGATCCACGCTGAAGCCGACGACGAGATCGGCTAGCGCCCAACCGCCACTTCATTCCCAGACCGAACCGCGGTCACTCAATCCCATGTCGATCAAGGCCTGGACTTCCGAGCGAAGCTCCTCGTTCATTCTCGAGATCAGCAACTCGTCCGAGGCGGCGTCGGGCGGCAGGTGATCGATCGAAATCGGCTCGCCAAACCGGATCACCCACTTGGTCGGCAGCGGGAGAAACCCGAGCGGACCAAACAGCGGAAACGTCGGAGTGACCGGCAGAAAGGGCAACCCCACCGCTCGCGCTGGAGCACTCCACTTGAACAAGATCGGATGGGCTTCCTCCGCGCCGACGATGCCGACTGGAATGATCGGAACCCGCGTCTCGAGGGCCACACGCACCACGCCACCCCGGCCGAAGCGCTTGAGCCGGTAGCGTTCGCGAAACACTTTTGCGGCACCCTTCTGCCCTTCGGGAAAAACCAGAACACTCGCACCAGAGCGAATCAATCGCTCCGCATTCTCTCGACACGCCCGCACGCCGCCGAGCCGCGCGAGGTAGGGCTGCACGAATGGAAGTGTGATCAGCCAGTCGGCAACCATGAATCGCGGTTGCAGCTTCGGCCGCATCCGCCAGATGGCGTGGGAAACCATCAAGCCGTCGTAGGGCAGCAACCCCGATCGATTGGCGACGAGCAGACACGGACCGGCGTCGGGAATCTGATCGATCCCGTGAAGTTCGATGCGCCAGTAGTGTTCGTAGAGCAGTTCGAGCAGGGGGCGCGCCCGGCGCAACACGATTTCGTCCATCCCGAACTCATCGACTTCGCCGGATCGCTCGCTCATCCCCAGCGTGCTCACGCGACGCTGGATCTGTTGGATGATCGCCATCCAATCGATCGTCTCGACGGGAGCGCGCTGGCGCTCGGGGAAACGGGTGCGAATCTCTCCGCGAAGTCCGTCGAGCGCTTCTCGAAGTTCAGCGCTCAGCACGTCGGACGATCCCGCGCCCATCGGCGTTTCGAGCTCGATCTCCTCGCTCATCGCGCCCTCCCCGTCACCGGTAGCGCCTCATGCGCCTCGTGGAAACGAACGACATCCAGGCTTCGCGGGTCGTATAGACCGGCTCGCCGAAAGCATCCCAGCCGCGCTGACCATCGGCCACCCAGAGGTAGCGCAGGTAGTCGTAGAAACCCTCGGGCGGGTCGCCAGTCTGACCCTGCGACGGATGGTTCGCCATCCGATAGAGGATCGGAGGCGGCATCGGGAGAATCCGCTTGCCGGCGATTCGAAGAATCGTCGACAGGGGCAGCACGCCCGATCCGACTACATTGAACACACCGGGGTGTTGATGGAGCGTCGCGGTTTCGAGCGCGTGCATGCAGTCGTCTTCGTGAACGAACTGCATCAGCGGATCGTATCCGATCAACTTGGGGACGAGCGGCCGTGAGAAATAGCGCGCCACGTGATCCGTGTAGGTGGGTCCGAAGATCCAACAATTTCGCAGCACGGTCACTTCGGTGTCGGGATTGCGCGAGCGCCACTTCGCGAGCAGCGACTCGACCTGAATCCGGTTCGAGACCGAGTGCGAGCCGGGGTGCCCACGCAGCGGATGCTGTTCGGTCAGGAAGTTCGGATTGTCGGGCCAGGGGCCGTAGAGCATCGTGCTCGAGGTGACGATCAGCCGTTTGACCTTGGCGGCCGCGCAGGCATTCATCACGTGGAGGCTTCCGATCGTCTCGAGTTCGTGATCCGTCTCGAAGTCGGCCGTCGGCTCGGAGCGAAAGGCAGTGTGAACGACGACCTCGGCTCGCTCCTCGGCGAGCACCTCGGCGACGCGGCTATCGGAGGTGGGCTCCGTCAGATCGACGGTGTGAAAGCGCACGAGTGGATCGAGCCGGAACGGGCGGCGCCGATCCATGCCGACGATTCGGATCTCGGGCGACCGCCGCAGCAGGCGCTTGACGAGAGAACGCCCCAGATAGGAGCCGAGCCCGGTAATGGCGATGACGCCAGGTGAATTCAACGATCCTCGGGGAGGCAGTGCATTCGATCGGCAAAACCGCGCCTCGCTGCCTTCCGTTCCCTCAGATACCATGCCGCGCGATGCCCGCCAAGCGCAAGACAGCCGTTGTCGAGGACGAGCGGTTTCTCGACCACCGCGGTCCCACCGGTCATCCGGAGCGCCCCGAGCGAATTTCCGCAGTCGGGGCCGCGCTCGACGCGCGTGGCGAAGCGCTGGGGCGATTTGCGCCACGCGCCGCAACGACCGACGAAATCCTCCGCGTGCACAGCCGCGAACACCTCGATCACGTCACCGAGGCCTGCCGGCATGCACCCGCACTGCTCGACGCGGACACCTACGTTTCCGCCAAGAGTCTCGAAGTGGCGCTGCTGGCCGCCGGAGGCACCACGGAACTCGCGCTTCGCGTGGCGCGAGGCGAGCTGGATAGCGGCCTCGCGGCCGTTCGACCGCCGGGCCACCACGCCGAGAGCGATCGCGCGATGGGGTTTTGCCTGTTCAACAACGTCGCGATCGCGGCGCGCGCACTCCAGGAACAAGAATCCGTCGATCGGATCATGATCCTCGATTGGGACGTTCACCACGGCAACGGCACCCAACACTTCTTCGAGAGCGATCCGTCGGTCCTCTACGCGTCGACCCACCAGTTTCCGTTCTACCCGGGAACCGGCGCCGTCGGTGAAATCGGCGTCGGCCGCGGCGAGGGATCCACGTTCAACGTTCCGCTTCCGGCCGGTTGCGGCGATCGCGAGTACATCGGTGTGATGGAGCGCCTGGTCGCATCGGCCGCGCAGTCGTTCCGGCCCGAAATGATCCTGATCTCCTGCGGATTCGACGCCCATCGAGACGATCCCCTCGCCGCCATGAACGTGACGCGCGAGGGTTTCCGGGACATGGCCGCAATCGTGCGCACACTCGCCGACGACCTCTGCGGCGGCCGCATCGTTTTCGTCCTCGAAGGCGGGTATGCGGTCTCCGGGTTGGGGGACGGCGTCCATGCGGTACTCGACGTGATGATGGGCGACGATCCCCCAGAACTGCCCAAAAGCGAGCCTATTTTGTCTGGTACGGCGCTCGACATCGTCGTCGAACAGGTCTCCCGCGCGCACTCACTGTAATTTTTGCGATTCTCGCAAACAGCCTAAAACACGACGCTAAGGCGAAAGTGAGCGTGCATCTTGTAGTCAATTGACGCTCAGACCACAACATCTTGTTCGAAACGCCGTTCGTTAATTGGCCGTCGAAAAAATCTTGACCCGTGTATCAAAGTGGCTTATACGTGTCGCGCAGTGGGAAAAAGTGGTACAAAGTGGCGGACGCTCACTGATACCACCAAACGGGTTCCCGCTGATGTTTAGAGGCCGATTTTATCACACGGTGGACGCAAAGGGTCGCGTGAGCATCCCGTCGGGGTTCCGATTGGAGTTACAGAGCAGCAGCGAACAAGCACCGATCGTGACCAACGGCGTAACCGTTGCCGGCGAGTGTCTCTGGCTCTACCGCTACGAGGATTGGTGTGAATACGAGTCCCATCTCGTCGGACTCGCTCCCGACAACCTCGACGTCCAGGCCTACGTGCGCTTCATGGTATCCGGCGCCACCGAGTGCCCGATCGACAGCCAGGGCCGCACGCTGCTGCCGGCGTTCTTGCGCGAGCACGCGAAGCTCGGGCGAGAAGTCACGATCGCGGGCGTCGGGGGACGCATCGAAATCTGGAACAAGGCGCTGTTCGACGAAAATCAAACCAGCACCCAAGAAGACTTCCAGCGCATTGCGTCGGTGGTTGCGGGGCTGGGTCAGTGAGAGGTGTGTCGGTGGGGGGATCGAAGGTGTTTTACTCCTTCAATTGAGAGGTTGGGGTGGTGTCCCCGGAGTATCGATTCGCGGTGACCGCAAAGTCACTTGGGGGGGGCGGAGCGTTCCCGCGAATCAGATATTCCGGGGCACACCCCGGCTCCCGCCCGGCCATCAGCCAACAGCGTAGTCCCTGTGCCGTACACGCCGAAGCAAAACGAGTTTTCACACCGGCCCGTACTCCTGGAGGAGTGCCTGACCGCCCTGAAACTGCAACCTGGCGCAACCGTGGTGGATGGAACAGTGGGGGGCGGCGGACATGCGGCGGCAATTCTCGAACGGACGGCGCCGGATGGTCACTTGATCGGGCTCGATCTCGACGGTGAGGCGATTCGCGAGTCGCAGCGGCGACTCGAAAAATTTGGAGAGCGGGTCACGCTGGTTCAGGAATCGTTTCGCAATCTCGACGCGGTACTCGCGCACCTCGAGGTGCCCGAAGTCGACGCCGTTCTGCTCGATCTCGGCGTCTCTTCCCATCAGCTCGACTCCCCAGAGCGCGGGTTCCGCTTCGCGAGCGAGACTTCGGCAGAGACTCCACTCGACATGCGGATGGACCAGGAATCAGGCACGACCGCCGCGGACCTGCTGCGCCGCGCAGACCCCGAACAGCTCGAGAGCTGGTTTTCGAAATACGCCGATCTCCCGGGATCGCGCAAGCTCGCGCGCGTCATCGTCGCGGCCCGTCAACGCGCACCCCTCCGAACGGCGGCCGATCTTCGCGCCGTGATCGCAGAGGCCCGGATCGGGCGCGGTCGCCGACACGATCCGTCCACACTCGTCTTCCAGGCGCTTCGCATGGCCGTCAACGACGAGGCCAACGCGCTCTCGGAAGGACTCGAGGCCGCGATCGAGAGCCTGCGTGTCGGGGGTCGATTGGTGGTGCTCTCGTACCACTCGGGAGAGGACCGAATCGTCAAGAATCAGCTGCGCGGCGCCGCCCGCGGCTGCTCGTGTCCGCCGCGCACACCGGTCTGCATCTGCGGCGAGAAGGTGCGGCTCCGCGTCATCACACGGAAGCCGATCTCCGCCAGCGATGACGAACTGCGCGAAAACCCCCGCGCGCGTTCCGCACGGCTGCGGATCGCCGAGCGCGTCGCGGAGGCCCTATGAACCGGATCCTCGAGGGAACGGGAGTGCGATCGCATCGATCGAAGTCGTCGTTTTCGCTGAATTTGCACGCACCGCGCAAGAGGCGCGGCCTGGCTGATGCCAAGCACCTCGTCGGCCGCGACGTCGGCAGCAACGCGCCGCGCAGGCGGATCCCGATCTGGCTGATCCCCGGATTCGCCGTTGGCGCGGTCTTCGCCGCGCTCGCCGTCACGCATGTCCGCGTGGAGTTGATCGATCAGGGCTACAAACGCTACAGCGCCGTCGAGCGCCTGCAGGCGCTCGAAGAAGAGCAGCGCATCCTCACCGCCCGCCTCGGAGAACTGCGCGACCCCGCGCGCCTCGCGACACTCGCGCAGAAGCTGGGACTCTCGCGCCCCGATCGCATCATCGCACTGGCTCCGCCGGGCGACGAGCTGCGCCCATGAGATCTCCGCGCGCCCAGATCTCTCTCCGACGGATCGGGATCACGCGCGTATTGCTACTCATTCCATTTGCGGTTCTGGGGCTTCGAGCCGCACACCTCAGCGTGGAAGAGCGGGGCATCGCACGCGGCGAAGACCAGACCCAACGGGTGCTCGAGATCGCGCCCGGGCGTGGCGCCGTGGTCGATTCTTCTGGAGCGGAACTCGCGCTCTCCGTGGAGTCCCCCTCCGTCTACGCAATTCCCTCCTCGATCGACGACATCGATGTCGCCGCTGCGAAACTGGCGCCGATTCTCGGCTGGAAGCGACAGAAGCTGGCCGACCGGATGCGCGACCGGCAATCGTTCCTCTTCCTCGCGCGCTGGGTCACGCCGGAGCGAGCCCAAAGCGTTCTCGA
Organism: Deltaproteobacteria bacterium; assembly: GCA_024640705.1. Classification (GTDB taxonomy): domain Bacteria; phylum Myxococcota_A; class UBA9160; order UBA9160; family SMWR01; genus JACZVU01. The sequence goes on along the minus strand of JAHEEJ010000013.1, from coordinate 6,044 downwards.
CCTCGGCCTCGCCGGCGTGGGCGTACTCGACGAGCCGCGCCGCGTCTACCCCCATCGGCAACTCGCCGCCCGGGTGGTGGGCTTCGCGAACATCGACGGCGAAGGCGTACGCGGCATCGAGCAGCAAGAGGACGAATGGCTGCGCGGGATGGTGCGCCGCATCCCGGTCGAGCGAGACGCGCGCGGGCGCAAGCTCATGATCGGAGGCGACTCGCAGTGGACTACTGCGGGAGGCGATGTTGCGCTCACCATCGACGCCACCCTTCAGGCACAGGCCGAGGAGGCGCTGCGAGAAACCATCAGCACTTCGGGGGCGCACGGCGGCATCGTCGTCGTGATGGATCCCTGGACGGGCGACATCCTGACCCTCGCCGAAAGCCCGGACTTCGATCCGAACGATTTTCGACATCTCGACTTCGCTTCGACCCGATCGCGGGCGTTCACGGATGCAATCGATCCGGGCTCGACGCTGAAGACCTTCCTGATCGCAGCCGCACTCGAAGAGGGTGCCATTCAACTAGACGACGTCATCGACTGCGAAGACGGTTCGTTCCAGGTTCCGGGCAAGACCATCCGCGACCACCATCCCAACGGCGAGCTGACCCCGGCGGGAGTCCTGCGCGTCTCGAGCAACATCGGGGCCGTGAAGATCGCCTACCTGCTCGGGCCCGCCGACCACTACCGCGCGCTGCGGCGATTCGGTTTCGGTGGCGTCACCAAGAGCCAGTTTCCGGGCGAGTCGGCGGGCCTGCTGCGGCCGTGGAAGAAGTGGCAGCCCGTCGACCACGCGACGATCGCCTATGGCCAGGGCATCAACGTGACGCCGATCCAGCTCGCGGTCGCCACTTCCGCGCTCGCGAACGGCGGGCTCTGGGTGCAGCCGCATCTGGTCGCCGCGAGACGGGCTCCGGGTGGAGACTGGCGCACGAGTCGACCGGAGCCCGGACACCGCGTCATCCGCGAAGAAACCGCCGACGCGATCCTTGAAATGCTCGAAGGGGTCGTTTCGCCCGAGGGAACCGGCAGCCTCGCGGGCTTGAAGGGTATCCGAGTGGGTGGAAAGACTGGGACACCGCAGAAGTACGACCCCGAATCGCAAACCTTCTCGCAGGATCGCTACGAGGCGTGGTTCATGGGCGTGGTCCCCGCAGACGCACCCAAGCTCGTCATCGTCGTGCGCGTGGACGACGCGCAAAGGCCCGCGCATACGGGCGGGGCCACTGCGGCGCCGCTGTTTGCCCGCGTGGCGGCAGCACAACTCACACGCTACGGCATCTTCACCGAACCCGAGCGCAGCCTGGGGCAGCCGCGCCCGGCGGTTCTCTTGGCCCGAAACGAATCCCTTCCCTCCGTTTCCGCAGCGCCGAAAAAACCCGCGCCCCGACCGCAGCCGAGCGCCGCGCGCCCGTCTCATCCAAGTGTCGTTCCCGCATCGCAGCCGACCGCCGTGGAGCGGCTGACGAGCCTCGGGGATCGCGTGCTGTTGCCCGATTTCCGCAATCGCACGGTGGATGAAGTCAGGCAGATGACGGCAGGGCGAATTCAAGTGAAGATCTCGGGCCACGGCCGAGCCGTCAGCCAGCAACCGCCGCCGGGCACGGTCTTCGCGCTCGACAGCGGCCCGGTCACGATTCGCTTCGAGGCTCAGCTGGCGATGAGCGGCGAGGGGGAGATCTGATGCTCCTCTCCTCGCTGTTGGAAGCGTTGCCTCCCGAACTCCAACTGAACGGCTGCGAATCCAACGCCGCGATTCGCAAGCTGGAGGTTCGCGGAATCTCCTACGATTCGAGGCGCGTCGAAGCCGGCGATCTCTTCTTTGCGCTGCGCGGCGGATCGAGCGATGGACACGACTTTCTCGCGGCCGCCTTCGAACGCGGTGCGGTGGCGGCGATCGTCGAGAGCGTGCCGGCCGATCTGGATCCTGCGGATCGCCCCGTGGTCGCCGTGCGAGACAGCCGGCGGGCGCTCGCCCCGATCTCGGCGCAATTCTTCGGTCATCCCGCAGCCGAACTCACGCTGATCGGCATCACCGGAACCAACGGCAAGACGAGCACCACCTACCTCGTCGAATCGATTCTCGAGCGCGCGGGTCTTTCGTCCGGGGTGATCGGAACCCTCGACATCCGCTACGCGGGAGAGAAACAAGCCGCCGTCAACACGACGCCGGAGAGCTACGAGATCCAACGCAGCCTGCGTGCAATGCGAGACCACGGCGTCGCGTGCGCGGTGATGGAGGTCTCTTCCCACGGCCTCGCACTCGATCGCGTCTGGGGTTGCAAGTTTGCGATCGCGGCGCTGACCAATGTCAGCCAGGACCACCTCGACTTTCACGAATCGATGGACGCCTATCGGGACGCCAAGGTTCGGCTCTTCGACACCTACCTGCGCGCCAGCGGATCGGCGGTGGTGAACATCGACGACCCCAGCGCCGACGCATTCCTCCGCGCGGCAGGCCGATCGGGCGCGAAGCTCGTTCGCGTTTCGCGCAAGGGCACGAGCGAGAGTTCTGCGGATGTCCGACTCGAACAGGCCCACGTCGCGTTGAACGGCACCGACGCGCGGATCGCACTTCCGAGCGGAGTGCTCGACCTGCGAATCCCGCTCGTGGGCGACTTCAACCTCGAAAACACCCTGGTCGCCTGCGGCATTGCGGTCGCGCTCGAGATCGATCCCGGGATCATCGCGGAGGGCATCGAGAACTGTCCGCAGGTTCCCGGGCGGGTCGAGCGGGTGCAGACGACGCGGGAATCCGAACCGGTGGTCGTCGTCGATTACGCGCACACGCCCGACGCGGTCGAAAAACTGCTCTCGACGCTGCGGCCGCTCGCAAAGGAGCGGTTGATTGCGGTCTTCGGGTGCGGCGGCGATCGCGACCGCGGCAAGCGCCCGCGGATGGCAGAAGCCGTGGCGCGCTGGAGCGATCGGGTCGTAGCCACCAGCGACAACCCGCGCTCCGAAGATCCGCTGCAGATCCTGAAGGACGTGGAGCCGGGGCTCGCGACGTTGCAGCGGGTCGAGGCAGATGCACTCGACGCGACCGATGCTTCCTACGCGATGATCGCGGATCGGCGCCGCGCAATCGAAATCGCGATCGGCATTGCGCGGCCGGGCGACATGGTCGTGATCGCCGGCAAGGGGCACGAGGACTACCAGATCATCGGGCCGGACCGCCTGCACTTCGACGACCGCGAAGAAGCGCGCAACGCGCTGCTCGCGAGGGGTTCGGCATGACGGCCGCCTTCCGCGTCGAAGATGCGCTGCGCTGGACCGGGGGTACGCTGGTGGCCGGCGATGCCACGACAACCCTGTCGGGGATTTCGATCGACTCGCGTACCGTCGAGCAGGGCGAGCTCTTCTTCGCGATCGTGGGCCCGAGCCACGACGGGCACGCCTTCCTCGAGAGCGCCCTCGATCGGGGCGCAGCCGCACTGATCGTCGAGCGCGACCGCGCGTTGCCCGATGCGCTGTCGGTTCCCGCCATCGCGGTCGAAGACACCACGCGCGCACTCGGCTGCCTCGCCGCGGGCCATCGCGCGAAATTCGACGGCCCCGTCATCGCGATCACGGGCAGCAACGGCAAGACGACCACCAAGGAAATGTGTGCGGCAATCCTGTCCGTGAGTGCGCCCTGTCATCGAACGCCCGGAAATCTGAACAACCAATACGGGCTTCCGCTCACCCTGCTCGGCCGAAGCGAAGCCGACCGCTCGCTCGTCGTCGAAATCGGGATGAACCACCGCGGCGAAATCGCGCAGCTCGTCGAGATCGCGAAGCCGACCGTGGGCGTGATCACCAACGTCGGAACTGCGCACATCGAATTCCTGGGAAGCCGGGAAGAGATCGCCCGCGAAAAAGGCGATCTGGTCGAGCGGCTCCCTGCAGATGGCACCGCGGTCCTCAACGCGGACGACCCGCTCGTACTCGCACAGCGAGACCGCACCCATGCGCGCGTGATTAGCTTCGGGACCTCGATCGACGCGGACGTGCGCGGCGGGGACATCGAATGGATCGACGGCCGGGGCTATCGGTTCGAGCTCGAGACGCCGGCCGGAAGGGGCACGATCGAGGTGCAGGGGATGGGGCCCACGACGGTCATCAACGCGCTGGCCGCGGCGGCCGCGGCCCTCGCAGCAGGTGCATCGGTCACAGACATCACCAAGGGGCTCGCCAATTATCAGGGCATCAAGGGGCGCCTCGAACGGCGGGAACTAGCAGGTGGGATCACACTCATCGACGACACCTACAACGCGAATCCACAATCGATGGAGGCCGGTTTGCGCCTGCTCGCAGAACTCAAGGGCACCCACCGCGGCGTGGCCATCCTGGGCGACATGGGAGAACTCGGCATCACCGCCGAAGCCGCCCATCGGGAACTCGGCCAGCTGGCCGCGACGCTCGGGATCGACTTGCTGATCGCGCTCGGAGATCGAGCCCAGACCGTTGTGACTGCCGCGATCGAATCGGGCATGGATCCGGCGCACGCCGTCGTCGCGAGCGATCACGGCGACGCGAGCGAGCGCGCCTGCGACTTCCTGCGAGAACACGACGTGGCGCTGGTGAAGGGATCACGATCGATGCGAATGGAGCGTGTCGTCGAAGCGATTGCCTCCGAGAAGGGGATCTGAATGCTCTACCACTTCTTCTTCCGGTTCGCTTCCGAGTTCAGCCCGTTCAACGTCTTTCGTTACATCACCTTCCGAACCGGTGCCGCCACACTGACCGCGCTCTTCATCGCCTTCATGGTGGGGCCGCCGCTGATCCGTTGGCTCGAGCGCATGCGGGTGGGGCAACCCATCCGCGACATCGGCCCCGACCACCAGAGCAAAGAGGGCACGCCGACGATGGGCGGACTCTTGATCCTGCTCTCGCTGCTGGTGTCGGTACTGCTCTGGTCGAATCTCGACAACCGCTTCGTCTGGATCGTCATCGGCATCACCTCGGGTTACGGCTTGCTGGGTTTCATCGACGACTATCGCAAGGTCAAAGAGGGGCATCACGCCGGGATTTCGGGGCGCGCCAAGCTCTTCTGGCAGACGCTGATGGCCGTCGGGGTCGCGCTCGCGATCTACCACCATCCGGATTTCGACGCCCATCTCGCCGTACCGTTCTTCAAGAACTTCACGCCGTATCTCGGAGTCTTCTACGTCCCCTTCGCGGCGTTCGTGATCGTGGCGACGAGCAACAGCGTCAACCTGACCGACGGTCTCGACGGGCTTGCGATCGGGCCGGTACTGGTTGCGGCGGGAACCTTCTTGATCCTCTCGTACGCGGCGGGCCACGCGGTAATCGCCGATTACCTGGCCATCAAGTACGTCCCCGGTAGCGGACACCTCACGATCTTCTGCGGCGCGTTGATCGGCGGTGGGCTCGGTTTCCTCTGGTTCAACGCGTCCCCTGCACAACTCTTCATGGGAGACGTGGGCTCCCTCGCGCTCGGCGGGGCACTCGGAACCATGGCCGTGTTGATCCGACAGGAATTCCTGCTTCCGATCGTCGGCGGAATCTTCGTCGTCGAAGCGCTCTCGGTGATGATCCAGGTGGCGTCGTTCAAGATGACCGGAAAGCGCGTGTTTTTGATGGCGCCGATTCACCATCACTACGAAAAACTCGGCTGGCCCGAACAGAAGATCGTGGTCCGCTTCTGGATCGTGTCGGCCATCCTGGGACTCGTGGCCTTGTCCACGCTGAAACTTCGCTGATGGAAGGAATCGAGAATCAAAAAGTTCTGGTGTTGGGGCTCGGCGCGAGCGGGCGCAGCGCCGCCAATTTTTGCGTAGCCCGCGGGGCGAGTGTCCTGGCCGCGGACGAACGCGGTGAAGATCTCGGCGGAGAACTCGCACAACTCGACCCGCGCGTGGAGCGCGTTTTCGGCCAGCCCTTTCCCGATCCTGGCAAATTCGACCTGGTGGTTCCGAGCCCGGGTGTCGCACCCGAGCGCTACCGCGATCGGGCGAAGCGCGTCTGGGGCGACATCGAACTCGCCTATCGATCCATCGCCGCGCCGATCATCGCGGTGACCGGAACGAACGGAAAATCGACCACCG
>JAHEEJ010000207.1 GCA_024640705.1 Deltaproteobacteria bacterium | reverse complement strand
GCGGTGGACTGATCTGGATGAACCTGAGCGGTGGCGGCCTCGATCAGATCGAGTTGACGACGCTGGTCGAAACGCGGATCAAGGATCGACTGACGAAGCTGCCGGGCGTCGCAACGCTGCATATCGAAGGGCAGCGCCGTCTGGCGATCCGGCTCTGGATCGACCACCACCGGCTCACCGCGCGCGGACTCGTCGTTGCCGACATCACCGAGGCCTTGCGGCGGGGCAACGTCGACATTCCGTCGGGTCGGGTGGAGAGCGTCGACCAGGAGTTCAGTGTGCGAACTCCGGGCGAACTGGCCTCGGCCGAAGAGTACAACGATCTCGTGATCGCGGATTTCGACGGCAATCCCGTGCGGATGCGCGATGTCGGAAAAGCGGTCGTGGGCGCCGAGAACGAGCGGTCGCTCGTCCGGGTCAACGGTGAAGTCGGCATCGCGCTGGGTGTCGTCAAGCAGTCGAAGGCCAACGCACTCGACGTCGCCCGCGCAGTCAAGAAAGAGGTCGCGCTGATCGCGAAGGAGCTTCCCGAGGGCGTGGACTTCGGCCCGGTCTGGGACCAGAGCATCTACATCGAAAACTCGATCCACGACGTGACGGTGACCATCTTCTATGCGATCGCCCTCGTGCTGATCGTGATCTTCATCTTCCTGCGCTCGCTGCGGGCGACGGTCATCCCCGCGCTCTCGATTCCGGTTTCGGTCGTCGGAACCTTCGCGCTGCTCTACTTCTCCGGTTATTCGATCAACATCCTCACGTTGATGGGGCTCACGCTCGCGATCGGACTCGTGGTCGACGACGCGATCGTGGTGCTCGAAAACGTGAGCCGCTGGATCGAAGAGGGGACGCCGCGGTTCGAGGCGGCCCGACGCGGCATGGCCGAGATTTCGTTCGCCGTGGTCGCGGCGAGTGTCTCGGTGATCGCCGTCTTCATGCCATTGGCGTTCATGACCGGTACGACGGGGCGCCTGTTCCGGGAGTTCGGCGTCACCGTGGCCACCGCGGTGGCGATTTCGGGATTCGTCGCACTCACGCTGGCGCCCGCGCTCTGCGCGCGCGTACTCCGCACCGAATCGCGCGATGCCGGGTTTTCGCTTCGCCTCGGGCACGCCGTCGATCGGATGCGGGATCTCTACGGGCGGGGGTTGGGCGTTTCGCTGAAGCTGCCGTGGATCGTGGCTGCGGCCAGCGTCGTGTGGGTCGCGATCGGAGGGTTGCTGTTCTTCAACATCGATCGCGAGTTCGTGCCGGTTTCGGATCGCGGCAGCATCATGATCTTCTCGAATGCGCCGGAGGGCAGCACGCTCGAGTACACGAACCGCTATCACCTCGAGGTCGAACGGCAGCTGCTCGAGGTTCCCGAAATCCACGCGTCGGTGGCGATCATCGCGCCCGATTGGGCGGGCCCGCCGGTCGTCGATCGGGCCATCGCCTTCTCCGACCTCGTACCGCAAAATGAACGCAAGCGCAGCCAGATGGAGATCGTCGACTCCCTCTATGGCCTGTTTTCGACGAATCCCGGAATCCAGGTCTTTCCGATCAACGAGCCGACGCTGAGCACCGACTGGGATGCGTCGCCAGTTTCCATCGTGGTCACGGGACCGGAGATCACGAAGGTGGCCGCCTACGCGGACGAAATCGTTCAGCGGGCTCGAGCGATTCCCGGACTGATCAACCTGCAGACGGATCTCAAGCTCAACAAGCCGCAGCTGGTCGTTCACGTCGATCGCGAGCAAGCGAGCGACCTGGGGGTGTCGGTTCGCGATGTGGCGTCGACCCTGCAGGTGTTGTTGGGCGGTGCTGAACTCTCGACCTTCAAGCTGCACGGCGAAACCTACGAGGTGATTGCGCAGATCGATCGCGCCGACCGCGCGAGCCCCACCGACCTCTACGGCCTCTATGTGAGGTCGGATGCGGGCATCATGGTGCCGCTCTCGTCCGTCGTCAGCGTCGCAGAGACGGTGACTTCGTCGGGTCTTCCCCACTTCGACCGGCAGCGCGCGGCGACGATCACGGGCAATCTGCTCGAGGGCGTTCCGCTCGGAGCCATTCTCGATCGGATCCAGGTGATCGGCAGCGAGGTGCTGCCAGCGGAGTCGGGCTATCAGATTCGATTCTCGGGTTTGTCCGAACGCTTCTACGAGTCGGGCACCGCGCTGGGGTTCGCCTATCTGCTCGCCGTGTTGCTGGTCTATCTCGTGCTCGCCGCCCAGTTCGAGAGTTTCATCGATCCCGCGACGATTCTCGTCGCGGTTGCACTTTCGTTTACGGGTGCGCTGTTGGCGCTCGAGGTGACCGGCCACACACTCAACCTCTTCAGCCAGATCGGGCTTGTCATGTTGGTGGGCCTCGTCACCAAGAATTCGATCCTGATCGTGGAGTTTGCAAACCAGCTGCGGGATCGGGGGGCCGCGCCGCTCGAAGCGGTTGCGCAAGCCGCGCGCACGCGTTTTCGCCCCGTGATGATGACCGCGCTCTCGACGATCGCGGGAATCTTGCCGATCGCGATCGGGATGGGCGCGGGCGGTGAGGCGCGCGCGCCACTCGGCGTTGCGGTGGTGGGCGGCATGCTGTTTTCGACGTTGCTCACGATCTTCGTCATCCCGACCGTCTACCTCGGATTTGCACACCTCGAAACTCGGATCGCCGCCCGTTCTGCTCGGCGCGCACAACGGTCGGCACCCGATGGCGCGAGCCCGCTACCGGCTGGGGCCTCGAGCCGTTCCACCAGTTAGGTGTCGTCGGTGCGGGCAGCCTGGTCGCGCGGAGAAAAGCTCGGCGCGGGTTTGATCTTCGCGCTCGCCCTCGCACTGCGCCTCCTGCATCTCCGAGGGATCGCGCTCAACGATCCTTTCTTCGCGCTTCCCGCGACGGACGCGCTCCTCTATCACCAATGGGCGATCGAGATTGCGCGCGGCAACTGGCTGGGGGAGGGCGTCTTCGTTCTCGCGCCCCTCTACGCGTATTTTCTCGGCCTGATCTACGCGGTGTTCGGATCCAAAATCGCAGTCGCGATGATCGCAAACGCCGTGCTCGGCGCACTGAGCTGCACGCTGGTCGTGGCGGTGGGTCGGCGACTGTTCGATCGACGGGTGGCGTTGATTGCGAGCGCGCTGGTCGCCGCGGATTCGACCTCGATCTTTTTCGGCGGCATGCTCGCCAGCGCGAATCTGGTGGTTCCGCTCGTTCTGTTGCTGATACTCGCCGCGCAGTGGGCCCACGAATCCCCTTCGGGCGTGCGCTGGTTTGGCGCGGGCTTCGCCCTGGGCCTGTGTGCGCTCGCGTGGCAGGTCCTGCTGCTCTTCGCCCCCTACCTGCTGATCTGGCCGGTGCTCTCCGAGCACACGAGCGCTTTGCGGCGCGCGGGTTGGTCCGCGCTGGTACTCGCGGGAATGGCGGTCGCAATCCTTCCCGCCACGCTGCGCAACTACGCGGTCGCAGACGAATTTGCGCTCGTCAACACGGGCGGCGGGATCTCCTTTTACGCGGGCAACCATCCGCATGCGAAGGGCACCTACGGCATGCCCCGTGTCTACTCGCGCGTCGTCGCCGATGCGCCTGTCGAACGGCGCCAGCTTTTTGCCGCAGTCGCCGAGCAGGTCAGCGGCCGAACGTTGAAACCGACGGAGGTTTCGACCTTCTGGGCGCGCGAAACCCTCGAGTACATCGCGACCCGCCCTGGCCAGTGGCTGCGGCACGAAGCCCTCAAATTCGGCTTGTTCTGGAACGCGGCCGAACTCTGGAACGATCGCTCTCCGACCGCCGAGCGCGCATTCTCCTGGGTGCGGCGACTTCCGCTGATCAGCTTCGCGCTGGCCGGGCCCCTCGCGTTGCTCGGCATGGGCATTCTCGCGTTCGAGTGGCGCCGACTCTTCCTCGTGTACTCCGTCATCGAGTTTCACCTGATTGCAAGCCTGATCTTCAGCGTGCTCGCGCGCGATCGAATGTCGGCGATTCCCGCGCTCTATCTCTTCGCTTCCGCCGCAGCGTGCTGGCTCTGGGAGCGGTTGCGAAGTCGGCGGATGCCCTCTTTCGCGCTGGGGCTCGCCGCCCTCGGTATTGCCGCATGGCTGGTGCACCTGCCGCTCAACCGTGAAAATCTCGCGATGGCCTACTACCGGCTGGGGGATCGATTCGTTCAGCTGGAGCAGTGGGATGAAGCGATCGAATACTTTGGCCGCTCGCTGAATCGCGATCCCGGCGCCGTATCCACCTGGAGCCATCTCGCGCTCGCCTTCGAGGCGCGCGGCGACAGCCATCGAGACGCCGTGCACACCTGGCTGCGCGTGCTCGACCTGGCCCGGCGACAGGAGTTCCACCTCCACGCCGCACGCGCCGAACAACACCTGCGCGACCTCGGCATCGAACCCCTGGTGGCCCCTCCCGGTGCCCACTGAGCGACGAAGTGGGCGGAGGGCGACCGCGACTCGCTCCGAAACGAGCTCAACGCGTGATGCTTGCTGGGTTCGATTTTCCGATCACGAGATCCATTTTTTCCTTCTCGGCGACTGGGGTCGCGGTGTAGTCTGAGCGAACCATCGCGTAGGACTCTGGGTACTGCCTCTCCTTTGGAGTGATATGGATCAGGATCTCGAGCGCCTCAATGAGCGGATCGAGCAGCTGAACCGCGAGGTGGAGGAACTCCGCTCCCGCCTCGACGGACTGGAGGGAGGGGAGGGGGCCGCCGGCGCGCCCCGGTCCGCGGAGTCTCGAAGCGAGTTTCCGTCTGTGATGCGGGGAGTCGCACGCGACGCCGAGATCGCAGGACTTCCGACGCGAACCATCGCCCTGGTGGGGCGAACCCTGATCGTGCTGGGTGGCGCCTACCTGTTTCGCGCGATCAGCGACACCGGGGTGGTGCCCGCACAGATTGGCGCCCTGGTCGCTCTGCTCTACGCAGCCTGGTGGCTGGTGCAGGCCGACCGCAGCGCAGGCAAAGGCCAAAAACTCAGCGCCAGCTTTCACGGCGTCGCGGCGTCGCTGATCGCCTTTCCGCTGATCTGGGAGACGACGCTCCGCTTCCAGTTGTTCAGTCCGACCGCGGCTGCGGCCGCGCTGGTGGGGTTCGTCGCGCTCGGGTTGGCGGTGACCTGGCGGCGCGAGTTGAGGGGGCTCGCCTGGATCATCATCGTCTTCAATCTGGTGGCGGCCGTCGTCCTGTTGGTGGGCACCCGCGACTTCCTGTCCTTCAGCGTGGCGTTGTTGCTCGCCGCGGCCGCGGTGGAGACCCTCGCCGTCCGCGAAGAGTGGCTGCCCTTGCGCTGGCCTGCAGCGCTGGGAGTCGACCTGGCGGCCCTGATGATCGTCTCTGCGGGCCTGCGTTCGGAGAGCGCGCCGGGCGATCATCCAGCACTGCCGGCCGGAGGCGTGATCGCCGTCCTGCTGGCTCTCCCCACGCTCTACCTGGTCAGCATCGGTGTGCGAACCCTGCTGCGTCAGAAGCGGATCTCGGTCTTCGGGATGGTGCAGGCGGGCGTCGCGATGCTGGTGGGCTTTGGCGGTGCGGTGCGCGTGATCGCGCACCAGGGCATGAATCCGATCGCAATCGGCCTGCTCTCCCTGCTGTTGGGTGCGGGCTGCTATGTGGTGGCCTTCACCTCCGTCGATCGGGGCCTGGGACGCGGAAGGAACTTCTATACCTACACCACCTTCGCCGGCCTGCTGATCCTGATTGGGAGCACTCTGGTATTCGATGGCGCCTGGCTGGCGCTGCTCTGGTCCGCACTGGCGCTGGCAGCTGTCGGGCTGGGCGGGCGCTTCGACCGGATCACCCTGAAGTTTCACGGTGTTGTGTATGGACTCGCGGCAGCCATCGCAGCAGGCCTCGTGACCTGCGCCGCCGATGCACTTCTCGCGGAAACGGTCGGGGACTGGCGCCCCTTCACTCCGCTCGCCATCGGCGTAGCGGTGGCGGTCGTTGCCTGTTACGGCCTGTTGGTGGCAACACGCCGACCGGTCGACCGCGCCTGGTACGAGTTCCTTCCGCAAGCGATTCTGGGCGCGTTGGTGATCTGGTCCGTGACGGGAATGGCCGCAGGCTGGCTCAGCCGCCCCGCCATCGCCGCGTCGGGTGACGAATCCGGAGCGGCTTTCATCGCGTCCAGTCGAACCGGTTTGATCGCGCTGGTGGCGGTGCTGCTGGCCTGGGCGGGCCGGCGCTGGTCTCTCCAGGAGCTTAACTGGTTGGTGTACCCCGTGCTGGCCGCCGGCGGCATCAAGCTCCTATGGCAAGATTTTCATCTCGACGAGCCGGCCGCTCTCTTCGTCGCGCTGGCGGCCTACGGCGGCGCACTGATCCTGGCGCCGAGGCTGATGCGGAAAGAGGCGTAGCTTCGTTTCGCGCCGGTGTGCGCGCCGTCAGCC
>JAHEEJ010000206.1 GCA_024640705.1 Deltaproteobacteria bacterium | reverse complement strand
ATGAAGGCCTACGATTTCAAGCTGCTCGACCAGAGCGCGGGTGAAATCGTGGATACGGCGATGAGGACGGGCGCGAGAGTGGCCGGCCCCATCCCGCTGCCGACGTCGATCAACAAGTACACGGTCTTGCGCGGGCCGCACATCGACAAGAAGTCGCGAGAGCAGTTCGAGGTGCGGACCCACAAGCGTCTGATCGACATCCTGGACCCGACGGCGCAAACCGTCGACGCCCTGATGAAGCTCGAGTTGGCGGCGGGTGTGGATGTGGAGATCAAACTTTGAGCGGGGCAACTCCCCGCCTTTCGGCCGGCGCTTGCGAATTGCCGGCGATGAGCGAGTAGTGCAATGACGACGCTGGATGTCGTGACACTGGAAAACAAGAAAGCCGGATCCGTCGATCTGAATTCGACGGTCTTCGAGGCACCGGTGCGCACGGATCTGCTTCACGCGGAGGTTCGGCGTCAACTGACCCGGCGTCGGAGCGGAACCCACAGCACCAAGAACCGCGCGGCGGTTTCGGGTGGCGGTTCGAAGCCCTGGCGCCAGAAGGGCTCCGGGCGCGCGCGCCAGGGAACGACGCGGGCCGCTCAGTGGTCGGGTGGTGGCGTGGTCTTCGGGCCGGTGCCGCGCTCCTACGAACACGCGCTTCCGAAGAAGGTTCGCGGGGCTGCGCTTCGCAGCGCGCTGTCGCATCGGCTCGCGGAAGGCGACATCACCGTCGTCGATTCGATCGAGATGGATGGCTTCAAGACCCGGCGGGTGGTCGAGATCTTGCGCGGACTTTCGCTGGGAGATGTGAGCGTGCTGATCGTGATCGAAGCCAACGACGAGCACATTCAGCGCTCTGCTCGGAATCTGCCCGGCGTGACCGTGCTGCCCGCGGGGGGACTCAACGTCCACGACGTTTTGCGACATCGCAAATTGCTGGTGACGAAGGCGGCGCTCGATGCGATCGAGTCGCGTCTGGCCCGGAAATCACAGGAGTCGGATTCGTGAACGTCTACGAAGTCATACAGCGACCGCTGGTCACGGAGAAGAGCAACATCGCCCGCGAAGAGGCGAATGTGGTCACGCTCGCCGTGAACCCGCGTGCCACGAAGTACGACATCCGCAACGCCGTCGAATCACTCTTCAGCGTGCAGGTGCTCTCGGTTCACACCATGCGCCAACCCCGAAAGACCAGAAGGGTGGGCAAAAACGCCGGCCGCAAGCCGGAATGGAAGAAAGCGATCGTTCACCTCGCCGAAGGGCAGTCGATCGAATTCTTCGAGGGAGTCTAGTCAGGCATGGCGGTCAAGAACTACAAACCCACGTCGCCGGGTCGTCGCGGGATGAGTGTCTCGGATTTTGCCGAGGTCACGCGGAACAAGCCCGAGCGCTCCCTGCTGGAAGGTACGGTCGGCAAGACCGGCGGGCGAAACGGTTATGGGCGCGTGACTTCCTGGCACCGCGGTGGCGGCCACAAGCGGCGCTTTCGAAAGATCGACTTCCGCCGGGAGAAATTCGGCGTGCCCGCGAAGGTTGCGGCAATCGAATACGACCCCAACCGCTCGGCGAACATCGCGTTGCTCCACTACGCGGACGGCGAGAAGCGCTACATCCTCGCGCCCCAGGGATTGAAGGTGGGCGGCGTGGTGGTGTCGGGGCCCGACTCACCGCCCGAACTCGGCAATGCGATCCCGCTGGGCAGGATTCCGTTGGGCTCGGTGGTGCACGCGATCGAGATGAAGGCCAAGAAGGGCGCGCAGATGGTGCGCGCCGCAGGTGGCGCGGCGCAGTTGATGGCGCGGGAAGGCAATTACGCGACTTTGCGGATGCCGAGCGGCGAGCATCGAATGATTCACGTCAGTTGCATGGCGACGATCGGCCAGGTGGGCAATGCCGAGCATGAGAATCGGAGCATCGGCAAGGCGGGCCGCAATCGTTGGCGGGGCAAGCGCCCCAATGTTCGGGGTGTCGCGATGAATCCGGTCGACCACCCGATGGGTGGCGGCGAGGGACGTACATCGGGTGGTCGTCACCCGTGTACGCCGTGGGGCGTCCCGACCAAGGGTCACAAGACGCGCAAGAAGTCGCGTTCGCAGAAGTACATCGTCAAGCGGCGGGGGAAGAAGTAAATGGCGCGATCGCTCAAGAAGGGACCCTTCGTCGATCCGAGCTTGCAGCGCAAGGTCGACAAGGCAACTCAAACGGGCTCGAAGCAGGTGATCCGAACCTGGTCGCGCCGCTCGATGATTACACCCGATTTCGTGGGTATGACGTTCCACGTGCACAACGGAAAGCTCTTTGTGCCCGTATTCGTAACCGAGAACATGGTCGGACATCGCCTGGGCGAGTTCTCTCCGACCCGAAAATTCACCGGCCATGCGTCGGATCGAAAAGTGAAGACACGCTGAGATGGAAGTCACGGCAAAACTCAGGAATTACCGGGTCAGCGCACGCAAGGCGCGGTTGCTCGCTGACGAGATTCGCGGCAAGGGCGTCGAGGATGCATTGACGATCCTCGACCTGTCGAACAAGCGATTCGCGAAGCCGCTCGCGAAGCTCGTTCGATCGGCACTCGCGAATGCCGAGGAAAAGAACGAGCGAGACAAGGCGGGAATCGACGTCGACAATCTCGTGGTCGAAACGATCATGGTCGATCAGGGCGCGAGCATGTGGCGGATCCGGGCTCGAGCGCAGGGGCGCGCGGCGTGGATCCAGCGAAGGACGAGTCACGTGTCCATCGTTCTGGCGGAAAACTAGTCGGCCGGCGGCCGAGAATAGGGGCACAGAGACTTGGGACAGAAGGTACATCCCTACGGATTTCGATTGGGCACCCTCTACGGGTGGCAGTCCAACTGGTTCGCGGAGCGCGGCTACAGCACGCAGCTTCACGAGGACATCAAGATCCGCAAGTTCATCAAGAAGAAGCTTTTTCACGCCGGGATTTCAAAGGTCGTGATCGACCGGACGGGTGAGAAGATCGTCGTGAACATCCACACGGCCCGCCCGGGAATCCTGATCGGGAAGCGCGGCGCCGAAGTCGAGACGCTTCGCGAAGAACTGGGCGCGATGTCGGACAACAAGGAGATCTTCATCAACATCCGGGAGATCCGGAAGGCCGAGCTCGATGCGCAACTCGTAGCGGAAGCCGTCGCGCTCCAGCTCGAGCGGCGAGTGGCATTTCGACGCGCAATGAAGAAGGCCGTGACTTCCACGATGAAGTTTGGCGCCGAGGGCGTGCGCCTTCAGTGCGCGGGACGTCTTGGCGGAGCAGAGATGGGTAGGCGCGAATGGTACCGAGAGGGTCGCGTCCCGCTTCACACGCTTCGCGCCGAGATCGATTACGGGATGGCCGAGGCGAAGACGACCTACGGAATCATCGGAGTGAAGTGTTGGGTATTCAAGGGAGACGTGGCGGACAAGGAGTTGCGCAAGGGCTCCCTGGCGCTTCGAAACGAAGAGGAGCCTGCGAGGTAGCCCATGCTCCAGCCCAAGAAGGTAAAACACCGCAAGCAGATGAAGGGCCGTAACCGCGGGAAGGCTTCCCGAGGCACGAACCTGGATTTTGGCGAATATGGATTGCAGGCAATCGCCTGCCGTCGGATCACGGCTCGGCAGATCGAGGCCGCCCGGATTGCCATGACCCGGTACGTCAAGCGTGGCGGGAAGATCTGGATTCGGATCTTTCCCGACAAGCCAGTCTCCAAGAAGCCCGCGGAAACGCGCATGGGTAAAGGAAAGGGCAATCCCGAGGAATGGGTAGCCCTCGTGAAGCCCGGTCGGATGATGTACGAGATGGAAGGTGTCGACGAAGCGACTGCGCGTGAAGCGATGCGCCTCGCCGCCCACAAGCTTCCGGTTCGCACCCGGTTCGTGATTCGAGGACAACTGTCATGAAGCCGGCTGAATTCAGGGATCTTTCGTTGGATGAGTTGCACACGAAGGGAAAAGACCTTCGCAGCGAGGCGTTCAATGTCCGGATCAAGCGTTCGACAGGGCAGCTGGAAAACACGGCAAGGCTCAAGCAGCTGCGCCGCGACATTGCTCGCGTAGAAACAATCATACGCGAGAAGCGCGAGGCGACGAAGTGAAAAAGCGAGGAATGCGTCGAACACTCGTGGGGCAGGTCGTCAGCAACGCGATGGACAAGACCGTGGTCGTACGGGTGGAACGGCTCGTGCTGAATCCGCGATACAAGAAGTACGTCCGTCGTTATTCGAAGTTCATGGCCCACGACGAAGGCAATGCATGCAACGTCGGAGATCGTGTTCAGATCATCGAACACCGCCCGATCTCGAAACAGAAGCGCTGGATGGTCCAGGAAACGCTGTCCAAACCGGCGCGGGTCTGACGGGAGAATTCGGTGATTCAGCAAGAGTCTGTACTCGAAGTCGCGGATAACTCCGGAGCGCGTAAGGTCGCGTGCATTCGTGTGCTCGGAGGATCCGGGCGCCGCTACGCGACGGTCGGAGACATCATCGTGGTTGCGGTGAAGGATGCGATGCCCAACGCGAGGGTGAAGAAAGGCGAGGTTCGCAAGGCGGTCGTCGTGCGTACCGCCAAGAGCATTGGTCGGCCCGATGGCTCGTTCATCCGGTTCGACGACAATGCTGCGGTCTTGATCGATACCCAGCGTGAACCCGTTGGCACCCGGATCTTCGGGCCCGTGGCGCGTGAACTGCGCGCGCGGCGCTTCATGAAGATCATTTCGCTGGCGCCGGAGGTGCTCTAGATGACCCCGAGGTTGCTCGAGCGGTATCGGGAGACGATCGTCCCCAAGCTGAAAGAGGAATTCGCCTACGCGAACGCACACCAGGTGCCCACGATTACGAAGATCGTGGTCAACATGGGGATTGGCGAAGCGGCGGCGAATCCCAAGCTGATCGAAAATGCGGCGAGCGAGCTTGCGATGATCACGGGCCAGAAGCCGGTCGTGCGCAAGGCCCGTAAGTCCGTCGCGAACTTCAAGCTTCGCGAGGGGCAATCCATCGGTTGTTCGGTGACCCTGCGCGGAGTGCGCATGTGGGAATTCTTCGACCGTTTGATGAATGTCTCGCTCCCTCGGGTTCGGGACTTCAAGGGGCTGTCGCCGAAGGCCTTCGACGGCCGTGGCAACTACTCGCTCGGCGTCCGGGAGCAGATCATCTTCCCGGAAGTGGACTACGACAAGATCGAGCACGTTACGGGAATGAACGTGACGATCTGTACGACGGCGCGCAATGATGCAGAGGGGCGATCCCTCCTGACTCATCTCGGCGTGCCGTTCAGGCAATGAGAATCGCGAGGCGGACGAAAACATCATGATGACCGACACGATCAGCGACATGTTGACTCGAATTCGGAATGCCGGCATCGCCCGGCAGAACGAGACCATGTGTCCTTTCTCGAAACAAAAGCTGGCTATCGCGAAGGTGCTCGAAAACGCGGGTTTCATTGCGAACGTTCACACGGAGTCGCGCGAAGGACATCCGGCTCTGGTGATGACGATTCGTTACGACGAACGCGGGAAGCCCCTGATCGACGGAATTCGGCGCGTGAGCAAGCCCGGGCGCCGGGTCTACGTCGGCGCGCGCGATATCTGGAAGGTTCGCAACGGCCTCGGTATTTCGGTGATCTCGACTTCGAAAGGGATCTTGTCGGACGAGGGCGCGCGAGAGGCTTCGGTGGGTGGCGAAGTCGTATGTGAGGTCTGGTAGGAATGTCGCGAATTGGCAAAGCCCCGGTTCCGATCCCCAACGGTGTGACGGTGGAGCGCGTAGGAGACGAGCTCCGGGTCAAGGGCCCGAAGGGCACGCTTTCCGAGCGGATGCCGGACAGCATCGACATCAAGATCGAGAAATCGGAGATCGTCTTCCAAAGACCCGATGACCGACGGGACAACCGCTCGCTGCACGGTCTGGCGAGAGCGCTCGTCGCCAACATGGTGCAGGGAGTCTCGCAGCCGTTCGTGAAGGAACTCGAGATTCAGGGAGTTGGATACCGGGCCGAGGCGGACGCGAAGACCCTGAAACTGAACGTCGGTTACTCCCATCCTGTCGATATGGCGATTCCCAAGGGCCTGACGGTTTCGGTGGACCGCAATGTAATCGTGCGGATCGAGGGGATCAGCGCTCAGGAGGTTGGTCAATTTGCTGCGGATGTACGGTCCGTGAGGCCCCCGGAGCCCTATAAGGGCAAGGGCATCCGTTACGTAGGCGAGCACGTTCGACGCAAGGTCGGTAAGGCCGGAGCGTCGGCGGCGGGGTGAGGTTGCGGTGAATCGAAAACTCGAAAACGCAAAAAAGAGGGCTTGGACCAGCCGGCGCGCCCGTACACGGCGAACCGTCGAGGGTTCCGATCGCCCGAGGCTGGTCATCTATCGCAGCGCGAAGCACATCTACGCCCAAATCGTGGAAGCTGAGTCCGGCCGC
>JAHEEJ010000205.1 GCA_024640705.1 Deltaproteobacteria bacterium | reverse complement strand
ACTACAAGCGACTCGCCGAGGAATCGCTTCACCGAGAGAAGCTGGAGGCCATCGGACGCCTGGCCGGCGGCGTCGCACACGACTTCAACAATCTGCTGACGGTCATCCTCGGCAACGTCGAGGTCGCCGTTAAAAATCTAGAATCCAACAGGTCACCGTCGGAGCCTCTTTCGGCGATCGAGACTTCCGCCAAACGCGCTGCAAATTTGACCTCGCAGTTGCTCGCATTCGCGCGCAAACAGATCATCAAGCCTCGCCCTGTCGATCCAAGCGAGCAGATCGGTGCGGTGCAGCGACTGCTCCAACCGCTACTCGGTGAGCAAATCAAATTGGAAATCACGACGGCCGATTCGAGTTGGATGATCCAGATCGACCCGGGTCAGTTCGAGCAGCTCCTGGTCAACCTCGCAGTGAACGCACGCGACGCCATGCCGGATGGAGGGACCCTCTCGATTGCGACCGACAACGTGGTCCTGGGCGACGATTATCAGGCCGAGCACCCGGAGGTGCTGCCAGGACCCTATCTCCAGGTCAGCGTGCACGACTCCGGCGTCGGAATCGATCCCTCGGTGCGGGAACACGTCTTCGAACCCTTCTTCACCACCAAGGCGAGCGGAAAAGGCACTGGCCTGGGCCTCGCGACCTGCCATGGCATCGTCAAGCAGAACGGCGGATACATCGAACTCGTCAGTGAGCCCGGTGAGGGCACGACCTTCAAAATCTACCTACCTCGAGCCGAAGCGGAGAACTCGAATGCCACGGCCCCGCCCCAACCAGAACCTGCGCGGCGCGGAAATGAAACCATCCTGCTGATCGAAGACGAAGATCCCGTGCGAAGCCTCTGCGCCAAGGCGCTCGAAAAACTCGGCTACCGGGTGATCGCTGCGACAGCGGGCGGCGAAGGCCTCGAGCGTGTGGCACGCTTCGAAGGTTCGATCGACGCTCTCGTAACGGATGTGGTGCTGCCGGACATGCGGGGACCGGAGATTGCAGAGCGTCTGAGAAAAGTGCATCCCGACGTCGCCGTACTCTTCATATCTGGCTACGCCCAGGACGCAATCGCGCGCAACGGGATTCTAGAGCAGAGCGTCAACTTCCTGCAGAAGCCCTTCACGATGTCGAAGCTCGGGGAAAAAGTGCGCCGCATGCTCGATTTGCGTTGACGAACGACCTCGATGGCGAAAAGCATCCATTCAATCAAAAGGCATGCGAGCAGTCGGGCACTTGGCCTAGGGCCAACTCGATCCGGGGATGGGCGTGGTAGAGTAATCTGGAAGGCGCGCAGCGTTCGGCGTTAGCGAAATCTCGTGATCGGAGATCCCAAATGGAGATTCTGCACCTTTACATCTCAGAGGGGCACAACTACGTGGGTCATCATGGCGGGCCACCGGGCGAACACGAGATCATCGAAGTGGATGAGATCCATTGCGTTGCTGGGCATGGCATCGAGAAGGATCGCTACTTCGGTCACAAGGATGACTTCAAGGGCCAGATCACGTTCTTTGCCGATGAGGTGTATCAGGACCTTCGGGCCCACTTCTCGGGGAACGAGATCGCGCCATCGGCGTTTCGGCGCAATGTCATCACCCGTGGCCTGGAGCTGAACGATCTCATCGGAAGAGAGTTCGAGGTCCAGGGCATCCGTTTTTTCGGCACCGAAGAATGCCGACCCTGCTACTGGATGAATCAGGCTTTGGCGCCGGGTGCTGAAGAGGCCATGCAAGGGCGCGGCGGACTCCGGGCAAAGATCGTGACGAACGGCACCCTACGCGTGAACCGCTGAGATCAACCCGAGCCCGACCGGGCAGACTCATCCGGCGTCGGAGCCCTGCCCCTCTGGAGGCTTGATGGTTCCGCGCGCCCGCCGCCGACCTACACCATTCTCTGCACGCCTGCTTCGACTTGAATCCATCGCAGAAAATGCCCGGTGGCGATGCTTCCGGGCAGTTTGATTGGTGACCATGTTCATTGCGTCCCCTAAACTCAGCGTCAAAAGGGGGGGCGAACATGCAGGGGGTTCGCGCGCCGATCCGAAGAGATTGCCGACCGTTGGAGGCCCTACAGCAAGCGGTCGGCCGCAACACCACCGCCGCGGCCGACTCGCGGATCTTCGCGAAGCGCTTCGAGGCAAATCTGGCAAGGAGCCTACCGTGATCATTTCTGGAGTGGTCGTCGCGAGCAGACCCGAGCACCTCTCGGAAGTCCGCGACGAAGTGAATGGGCTGCCCTGGGCCGAAGTGCACTTCAGCGATCCGAAGGGCCGCCTGGTCGTGACGCTGGAGGCAAGCGATATCGACGAGAGCATGGATCGGATGAAGACGTTGCAGGCTCTTCCGCTCGTCCTATCGGCGGCGTTGGCGGAGTTTTGCAGCGACGGAGCATTGACGTGACCACCCGCTTCTCTTTCGAGCGCACTCACACGAATTTCAATCGGAGACGATCATGAGCCAGACCCGACGTGACTTTCTGAAGAACGCAGTCGCCACATCGGTGGCCGGAAGCATTGGCATCTCGGTTCCGATGAATGCACTGGCGCAAGTGGACGAGTGGCAGGATCGAGAGAACTGGAAGTGGGACAAAGCCGTCTGCCGCTTCTGCGGAGTCGGCTGCGGGATCATGATGGCCACCAACAAGGGAAAAATCGTCTCCGTGAAGGGCGACCCGGAATCGCCCGTCAATCGCGGGCTCACCTGCATCAAGGGCTACTTCAACGCCAAGATCCTGTACGGCGAGGATCGCCTCACGAAGC
Organism: Deltaproteobacteria bacterium; assembly: GCA_024640705.1. GTDB lineage: Bacteria > Myxococcota_A > UBA9160 > UBA9160 > SMWR01 > JACZVU01. The sequence continues at coordinate 3,704 of JAHEEJ010000205.1, read as the reverse complement.
CGCTGCTCCGCAAGACGAACGGCGTGTACGACAAGAACGGGAAGTTCACGCCGGTCAGCTGGGACGAGGCTTTCGACGTGATGACCGCGAAGTTCAAGGAGTACTACGCGGAGCACGGACCCGCCAGCGTCTCGATCTTCGGGTCGGGCCAGTACACCATCGACGAGGGCTACGCGGCCGCGAAGTTCATGAAGGCCGGCGTGCGTTCGAACAACATCGACCCCAATGCGCGTCACTGCATGGCTTCGGCCGTCGCGGGCTTCATCCAGACCTTCGGGATCGACGAACCCCCCGGCTGCTACGACGACATCGAGCTGACCGATGCGGTGGTCTCCTGGGGCGCCAACATGGCGGAGTGCCACCCGATGCTGTGGTCGCGCGTGACGGATCGCAAGCTCGGCCACGAGTCGATGCAGATCGTGAACCTATCGACCTACAGCAATCGCACCAGCGACATCGCCGACCTCGAAATGATCTTCGAGCCGCAGACCGACCTCGCCATCCAGAACTTCATCGCGCGCTACATGATCGAACACGGCGGGATGAACCAGAAGTTCGTCGATAAACACTGCGCGTTTGCCACGGGGCCCACCGACATCGGTTACGGCCTTCCCGCCGACCACCCCCTCGAGCAGGGGCAGACCATGCGAGACAAGGCCGGCGCACACTGGACGATCACTTTCGAGCAGTTCAAGCAGCATCTCGCCCCCTATACGGCGAAGTACGTCAGCGAGCTGTCAGGCGTTTCGGAAGAGAAGCTGATCGCGTTGGCGAAGCTCTACTCGGATCCAAAGCGGAAGGTCTTGTCGTTCTGGACGATGGGCTTCAACCAACACAGTCGCGGCACCTGGGTGAACGAGCAGATCTACATGATCCACCTGCTCGGTGGCAAGATCTCGACGCCGGGATCGGGAGCCTTCTCGCTGACCGGACAGCCGTCGGCCTGCGGAACCGCGCGAGAGGTAGGCGTCTTCGCCCATCGACTGCCCGCGGACATGGTGGTCACCAATCCCGAGCACCGCGCGATGACCGAGAAGCTCTGGAACCTGCCGTCGAAGACACTCAACCCGAAGGTGGGAACCCACGCCGTGCAGATGGTGCGGGACCTGCGTTCCGGGAAGGTGAAGTTCTTCTGGGCAATGGTCACCAATCCCTTCCAGGACTTCGCCAACGCCAACGAGTGGCTCCGGGCGGCCCGCGAGAAGGACAACTTCATCGTGGTGTCGGACTGCTATCCGACCGTTTCGGCGAAGGTGGCCGATCTCGTGCTCCCCGTCGCAATGATCTACGAGAAGTGGGGCGCCTACGGGAACGCGGAGCGCCGCACGCAACACTGGCGCCAGCAGGTGACGGCGCCGGGCGACGCCAAGGGAGACCTCTGGCAGATCCTGGAGTTTGCGAAGCGCTTCAAGCTCGCAGAAGTGTGGAACGAGCAACCCCTGCCCGGACTCGCGACCGAAGGCTTCGACGATGGGAAGCTCCCCGACGTGCTCGCCGAAGCGAAGCAGATGGGATACGACCCGGACCAGACCCTCTACGAGGTGCTCTTCGCGCGCCCCGAGCACCAGGGGGTGAAGTGGCCCGATCCGATCGCGGACGGACACCCGAACGACATCGCCGAGGATTTCGGCTTCTTCGTCCACAAAGCCCTGTGGAACGAGTACCAGAAGTTCGGAACCGGTCACGGACACGACCTCGCGGACTTCGACACCTATCACCGGGTGCGCGGCCTGCGCTGGCCGGTCGTGAACGGGCGCGAGACCCAGTGGCGCTACCGCGAGGGCTACGACCCCTACGTGAAACCCGGCCAGGACTTCTACTTCTACGGAAAAGCGCTGAAGAAGATCCCGGCGGGTGGACCCAATGGCGAGAAGGTCGCGCTCGACGGCAAGGCGAAGATCTTCTTCCGGCCCTACGCGCCGGCGGCGGAGAGCCCGGACGCCGAATACGACCTGTGGCTCTGCACGGGACGCGTACTCGAGCACTGGCACTCCGGATCGATGACCAAGCGCGTCCCGGAACTCAATCGCGCCGTTCCCTATGCGAAGTGTTACATGAGCCCGGCCGACGCCGAGGCGCGCGGAATTGCGCGCCACGAGGAAGTCATCGTCGAGTCGCGGCGAGGCAAGGTGAAGGCGCGGGTCGAGACACAGGGCCGCAACACCGTGCCCGAGGGCCTGATCTTCGTGCCGTGGTTCGACGAGAACGTCCTGATCAACAAGCTGACGCTGGATACCACGTGTCCGATTTCGAAAGAAACGGACTACAAGAAGTGCGCCGTCCGGGTACGAAAGGTCCAGGCGTGAAGCAAGCGGCAGCGATCAGTCGCAGGCAGTTCTTGACCGGCGCCTTCCGGGAACGCGACGCCGGGTCCGGGGAAACGGGGGCGACCTCGGCCCCACCCCGCGATCTCGCCCCGGAGAAGTGGGTCGAGCATTACTGTTTTTCGTGGAATGAAGAACCGCAGATCCCGGACTGGGAAGACGGGATCGACGGCGTGCTCGAAGAGATGGAAAACCTGAAGGGGATCGAAGACTTTTGAGCTGCGCGCGAGCGTTGGCGCGGCGAATGGCATCGAGAGAGGAGATCAGCATGCGACGCAGACTTCGGCGCGATTCCTGGCTGGTGGCGATACTCGCGGCCGCGCTCGTTCCGGGCGCCTTCCTGGGTGCCTGCGCGGGAACGCAGGAGAAAGACTCCCGCGAAGACGCGGCCCGGTCCGCGTCGACGGGCCCCGACGACATCGACGTCTTCTTCCGCAATGCGGACCTGGGGTCGCTCAGCGACCAGGGGCTGCCCGAATATCCCGACGTAGACGCGGGAGGGTCGACGAAGCTCGCGCGCGACTTCCCCGACGCGCCGCCCCAGATCCCCCACGCGATCGAGGACATGTACCCGATCGGGCTCGGCGCCAACGAATGCCTGGATTGCCATCACCCGGAGAACGCCATCGGCGCCGACGACGTGCCGCTTCCGGAGAGTCACTTCATGGAACCCGTGATGGGCGAAGGGGACGCGCAGAGCCCGATGGCCTGGGTGGTGAAGGGCTACGAGAAGAGCCAGGACGTCGCGGGTGCTCGGTACAACTGCAACATGTGCCACACCCCGCAAGCGACGAATGTCGCGGCGCCGAAGAATCGCTTCGATGCGCCGCGCCTGAAGTAGCGGACCGCTCCATCGAAAGAAGGCGCGCGGCTTTCATCAGTGGAAAGGTCGCGTGCTAGATCGATCGGGTTCCGGGGTGTCCGACGTAGGCGAAGTCGCCGAACCACCAGGGCGGCTGCCGCGCCGGCTCTCGCCGGCGGGCAGCCGCCCGAGCGGTCATCTCGCGATCAGGACCTGCTCTTCACGCTGACCCTGCGGTTACGGCGTCGCTGTAGCCAGGCCATACCGACCACACCCGATACGAACTGAAGCACCACACCCGGCTCGGGGGTGGGCGTCGGAGTCGGGGTGGCCGTCGGGGTCGGGGTCGAGGTCGGCGTGGACGTCGGTGTCGACGTAGGCGTCGAGGTCGCTGTAGCCGTAGGCGTCGCGGTCGGCGTGAACGTCGGCACCACGGTCGGCGTCGCGGTAGGCGTTGCCGTCGGCGTCGCGGTGGGCGTTGCCGTCGGTGTGGCCGTAGCCGTTGCAGTCGGCGTCGCGGTCGGCGTAGGCGTCGGAGCCGCGCAGTCCGTGTCGCTCAGGTCGTAGTCGAGGTCGCC
>JAHEEJ010000204.1 GCA_024640705.1 Deltaproteobacteria bacterium | reverse complement strand
TTCAAGAAGAGCTTCGAGAACAGGTGCAGTTCGCCCTTGGCGTTGAGGATCAACTCCTGAAAACCCGGATAGATCGCTTCGACGGCTTCGATGCACGCCCTCACGGTGCTGGCATCGACCTCGATGCGGCCTTCACCTTTCGTGGGGACCCGGTAGCGGGAGGGGATGTGGACCTGGGGCACGGCAAGCCTCGCTGGTTCGCGTTGAACGATTACGGAGGTGGAAGTGTAGCGCGATTCCCCACTCCCACGCTTGGGAAGCCGTGCGGATGTCGGCTGCGACTCCGGGCCGCTCTCGGTCCGGAGCCAGCGGCGCCTTACGAACCTCGCCTAGGCCAGCAGCCGCTCGTTCTTCGGATCGTACAGCGGTTGTTCGACCACCGTTGCGGCGCGCCGTTCGCCCAGGATTCCCACCTCGAGTTCGGTCCCTGGCTGGCTGTGGCTGACGGGCAGATACGAGAACGCGATCGACTTCTGCAGCGTGTGTCCGTAGCCGCCGGACGCCACGTAGGCGATTGCCTCACCGCCCGCGTAGATCGGCTCGAAGCCGCGCGCGTCGGCGTCCTTGGCGTCGATCACCAGACAGCTGAGTCTGCGTTCGACTCCCGCCTCTCGCTGGCGCAGCAGCGCATCGCGTCCGATGAAGTCGCCCTTGTCGAAATCGACGAAGCGCTCCATGCCGGCTTCGAGGGGCGTCCAGTCTGCGGACATGTCCGATCCCCAGAGGCGGTAGGCCTTCTCGAGGCGCATCGAGTCGAGGGTGCGATAGCCCCAGTCGACGATCCCGTACTGCGCGCCCTCCTGCATCAGCAGATCGTAGACGTGCCGCTGGTACTCCATCGGCAGGTGGAGTTCGTAACCGAGCTCTCCCACGAACGAGATTCGAAACGCGCGAACCGGCGCCCAGCCGACGCGCAGATCTTTGCAGCGGAAGAATCGAAATGCCTCGTTCGAGATGTCGCTGTCGGTCAGCGCCTGCAGCAGATCGCGCGAGCGCGGGCCCGCGAGCGTCAAGGTGGCAATCCGGCTCGTCGTGTTCTCGAGCCGGACGCTGCCGTCTTCGGGCAGGTGCCGCTCGATCCACGCGTAGTCGTGCAACTCGGTCGCGGCTGCGGAGACCACGTAGTAGTGGTTTTCGCCGAGCTTGGTGACGGTCAGGTCGCACTCGATCCCGCCCCTTGGCGTACACATTTGTGTCAGGACCATTCGGCCGACGGTCTGCGGGAGCTTGTTCGCGCAGAGGTAGTCGAGGAAGCGCTCCGCGCCAGGCCCGGAGACTTCGTATTTCGCGAAACTCGACTGGTCGAGTACGCCGACCGATTTTCGGACGGCCCGGCACTCTTCGCCGACGGCGTCGTGCCAGTTGGATCGGCGGAACGAGTACTTGTCTTCCGTCGGACCGTCTTTGGCGTACCAGAGCGGCCGTTCCCAACCGAAGCGCGAACCGTAGACGGCGCCCTTGGCGAGCAGCTTGTCGTAGAGCGGTCCGGTCTTCAGCGGGCGCCCGGCCGGGAGTTCTTCTTCCGGGTAGTGGATCGAGTACTCGCGCTCGTAGACCTCGAGGCTTCGAGCCACGACGTATTTCGACGAACTCGCGTAGTCGTCGAAGCGCCGAACGTCGAGTTCCCACATGTTGTCGCCGGGTTGTCCGTCGACGATCCACTCGGCCGCGTATTTGCCCGAACCCCCGCCGAAGACGATGCCGAAGATGCTGAAGCCCGCGAGAACGTGGTAATTCTTCAGGCCCGGTACGGGGCCCATCAGGCAGTGGCCATCCGGCGTGTAGCCGTCCGGTCCGTTGATGATCGTCCGGATCGGCGCGTCCGCGAATGCGGGCACCCGCTCGGCGCAGCCCGCGAGCGATTCTTCGAGCCGCTCCATCGAGGGCTCGAGCAGACTGCTGTGGAAGTTTTCGGGAATTCCGTCGACCGCCCACGCCACCGTGTGCTTCTCGAAGGGGCCGACCAGCAAGGCGCCGCCCTCTTCGCGGATGTAGAACGACGAATCCGGGTCTCGCAGCACCGGCAGCTCGACCTTCAGGTCCTGCACCACCTTGAGCGGCTCGGTGATCAGGTAGTGGTGCTCGACGGGAATGATCGGCAGTTCGAGTCCGACCAGCCGGCCGACCTGTCGCGCCCACTGTCCCGCGGCGTTGACGACGATGTCCGCGCGAATCTCACCCTTGTTGGTCTCGACAATCCAGCCATTGCCGGATTGCCTCATCGCCTTCACGCTGGTGTTGCGGCTGATCTCGGCGCCGGCCATCGTGGCACCCTTTGCCAGGGCAGTCGCGACGCCGGCCGAATCGACATAACCGTCGGTGGGGATGTAGGCGAGTGCCTTGACGTCGTCGAAGTTGGCGAGCGGGTGGAGTTCGCGCGCGCGATCGGGAGTGATGACCTCGAACGGAATGCCGAGTGTCTCCGCGATCCCCTTGCGGTTGTGGAATTCGTCGACGCGATTTTGCGAGGTTCCGATCCGCAAACTCCCGCACTGGTGGAAGTCGACGGCCTGCCCGGTCTCGGCCTCGATCGAGTTGTAGAGCTTGACGCTGTACTGGAGAACCTTCATCAGGTTCCAGCTCGAGATCATCTGCGTGCACAGTCCCGCCGCGTGCCACGTCGAGCCACTCGTGAGTTCGTTTTCCTCGACGAGCATGACGTCGGTCCAGCCGAGTTTGGTCAGGTGATAGAGGACGCTGCAGCCCGCAACACCACCGCCGATGACGACCACTTTCGCTTCGCTTCGCATTTTCGAGACCTCTCCTGGCTCCGTCAGGGATTCCAAGTGTACGGAGAATTTCGAGGGTCCCCAAGGTTTTTTGCAGCGGATGGGGATCAGGAATCGAATCCGAGACCCAGGGAATCGAGCGTGCGCAGCCAGAGGCCGCGCCGTCCCTCGTTGGCGTCCGCGCGCGCGAGTGCGCGCTGGGTGAGCCGAACTCCGATGCTGCGCAGCGGCTCGGGGGGCCACGGGAACGCGCGCTTGCGCACGAAATCGAGTGCGAGATGGGGCGCTTTGGGGCGGTCGAGCAGGTCGAGGGCCAGCCGCGCGCCAAAGCGCGCTGCGACGACGCCCTGGCCCGTGTAGCCGATGGCCCAGGAGACCCGCCGCTCATGCGCGGTTCCGACTTCCATGCAAAAGCGGGTGGTCGTCGAAATCGGACCGCCCCACTGATGGCTGAATCGCAGACCTTCGAGTTGGGGAAAGGTGTCGAAGAAGCGCCGCGACAGCCCGGCGAAACTCTCGGGTCGCTGTTGCAAGCGGTCGTCCGTGCGGCTTCCGTAGTGGTAGATGGCGTCGTAGCCACCCCAGAGAATGCGGTTGTCGCGGGTGAGCCGGTAGTAGTGGAACTGGTTCGCGCCGTCGGTGATGCTCTGGCGGTCGCGCCAACCGACGCTCCCGAGCTGGGCTTCCGACAGCGGCTCCGTCATCAGCGCGTAGTCCCAGACGGGGATCGATGCCCGGCGCATGCGGGGCAGCGGGCTGCGAAACGCGTTGGTGGCGAGCACGGCTTTGCGCGCGTGGACCCTGCCCGACGCGCAGCGCAATTCGATTCCGGCGCCCGCGGGCGCGATCCGCTCGACGGGACAGCCCTCGTAGATGCGCACGCCGAGGCGCAGGATCACGTCGCGAAGCCCCCAGCAGAGGCGAGCCGGATCGACGATGGCCGCGCGGCGCAACCAGGCTGCCGCCAGATAGGTGGGGGAATCGACCTGGGCGCGGATGGCATCGCGGTCGAGCCGCTCCACGGCGATGCCGAATCGCTGGAGATCCGCAACCTGTTCGCGCAGATCCTCGATCTGGTAGGGAGCGGTCGCCACCCACAAGGTTCCGTTCTCCTCGACATCCGCCTCGATTTCGTGGCGCTTCAAGGAGGCGAGCAGCTCGCGGTAGTTGTCGAGACCGAGCTGCACGAGGGTTTCGATTTCTTTCGGGAAGTGGCTCAGGCCGTTGTGCAGACCATGCGTGATGGAGGTGTCCGCGAAGCCTCCGTTGCGGCCCGAGGCGCCCTCCGCAACGGATTTTGCTTCTAGCAGGACGACGTCTCGGGTCGGATCGATCTCCACGGCTTGCAGTGCCGCCCAGAGTCCGGTGAATCCCCCGCCTACGACGACGAGGTCGGTCTCTTCGAGGCCCTCGAGTGCGGGCTGCGGAGTGGGTCGTTCGGGACGATCGAGCCAATAACAGCTGGGGCTCGTGTCGGTGAGCGCCATGAGGTGCGGTTCGATGAGAAGCTCCTTCCGGCGGCTCGATGACCCCGCCGGGCGAGATTGTCGGAGCCGGGGGTCCTGCTGCAGAAGCGGAATTATATGAGTGCCGATTGCTTTTACAAACCCCGCGCGCCGGCTCGCGTTCGGGAGGTGTTCCCCGGCGTCGCTGCCGAGGGGCGATCGGGCGACGCGGGGTTCGAGCGGGCAGCTCTCCCGTCCCAGCCCCAGGCGCGCACCACGCATTCAATCAAGTCTCGCCGAACGCGTTCTAGGGGGTTCACCCGATACACAAAAGCGCGGGCTACAGGGGGTTTTCGAACCGCCGATAAGCGACGCTAGCGCTCGCGTTGCAGGGGAGCCGGGACGGTCGCCTGATTTCGTGACGCGCATTTGATTTCATGGGGTTGCCACACATTATTGCGCATGCTCATTGGCGTTGCGCAGTCGCTGCGAAAAAGGCTCGGCGGTCGCCGGATGAACCCATAGATTGGCGTGGGGTTCGAGGCCGATCGCCATCAGCGAGTTCGAGGATTCGAGTCGAAGCCTGATGGATCACCCTTATCTCTCGTGGATCGATTACGCGGTGCTCGGCGTTTACCTGCTGGGCATGCTCGGCGTCGGTTACTACATCAAGCTCAAGATCCCGAACTTCGAGGAATTCCTCGTCGCCGGGCGTTCGATGACCACGCCGATCCTGGTCTGCACGCTGGCGTCCACCTACTACGGGCTCGACGTCCTGTTCGGAACTTCCGAGATGGCGTTCAACAACGGAGTGGTCGCCTTCTTCGGCTACTCACAGCTTTCGCTCGCCGTCTATTTCTTTGCCGCGTTTGCGCTCAGCCATCGGTTGCGCGATGCGAAATTCACCTCGCTGCCCGAGATCCTCGAAAGGCATTACGGGCGCACCGCCGGTCTCTTCGGCGGATTTGCGTCGCTCTTCTATTCGCTGCCCGCGCTTGCACTGTTCGGGCTGGGGCGGATGTGCGAAGTGGTGTTCGGCTTCGACGCCCGTCTCGGTGCGCTGGGCCTCGGAGGGGTTGCACTTCTCTACACCCTCTGGGGCGGTCTCTGGGCCGTCGCAATTACCGACACGATCCAATTCGTGCTGATGTGCGTGACCCTCGCAATCGCGATACCGCTGTTGATGGGGAATCTCGGCGGCTTCGACGCAGTCGCGTCTGCGATCCCCGCCGGCCACTTCGCGTTGTTCGGCGACATGCCGATCTGGCTCGTGATGGCCTACACGGCCACCGGAGTCAGCATCCTGGTCGATCCCGGTTTCTACCAGCGCGTCTTCGCCGCCAAGAGCGCGCGCCAGGCCCGCAATGCGATGCTGCTGAGCCTGATCATCTGGTTCGCCTACGACTGGTTGGTGGTCGCGGGGGGCATGCTCGCCGCCGCCGGAGTGGAGATGGAGATCTTGCCCGCGAACCTCCATCCGAATGACGCACTGCTCACGGCGGTGATGTACGCGCTGCCCGCGGGCCTCGCCGGCCTGTTTCTCGCCGGCGTGCTGGCCACTGCGATGTCGACCATCGACAGTTATTCGCTGGTCGCCGGCGCCAACCTCTCCTACGACCTCTATCGCCCTCTGGCCGGAAATCGGGCGAGCGACCGCGAACTGGTTCGCATGACGAAGCTCGGGATCGTTCTCTCCTGGACGCTCGGCTACGTACTCGCCTACGCGTTCGACAAACTGATGGCGCTCTGGGTCTTCCAGGCGACCGCGCTGACCTCCACGGTCCTGGTCCCGATCTTCGCCTGTCTGTTCTGGAAGGGCAAGAAGACGCCCGCGGCTTGTTTGTTGAGCTACGCGTTGGGTCTGACCAGCGTGATCGCGTTCTACTGGATTGTCAAACAATTTGGCGTATCCAATGAAATCTACGGAACCTACATCTGGTCATTTTCGCTCTGGGGCTTCGACTGCGAAATCTGGCAGGAGTACTCGCTCTTCTTCACGCTTCCTGTCAGCATACTCGGCTTCGCGATCGGGAATTGTTTCGGGGAGAATTACGTGCCACCTGCACGCGAGGAGAGTCGGCGATGAACGGATGGGATCTCTTCACGTGGTTCAATTGCGCGGTTCTGGCCGGGACTGCGATCGTGATCTTCGGTTTCTTTCTCAAGGACGCCAGGGGCATCCTCGCCGGCGACCGAAGCGATCTCGACGACGAGCAAATAGACGTGTTGCTGGGTGCAGATCCGGAGCCGTTTCTAGAAGATTTTGAACCGGCTCTCGAAGTTCCGGATCGAGCTTAGAAAGCCCC
>JAHEEJ010000012.1 GCA_024640705.1 Deltaproteobacteria bacterium | reverse complement strand
TGCCCTCGACGACGTCGGCGAGTTCGATCTCGAGGTTGTAGCGGAGGTCTGCGCCGCGCTGGCCGCGGCCGCGCCGCTGGCCACCGCCGCCCCCGCCGAAGATGTCTCCGAAGAGGTCGCTGAAGAGATCGGAGAAATTCCCGAGATCGCCGAAATCCTGGAACCCCCCTCCGGGTCCACCCGCACCCACACCCGCGTGGCCGAAGCGGTCGTAGGCCCGTCGCTTGTTGGGATCCGACAAGATCGCGTAAGCCTCAGAGGCTTCCTTGAAGCGCTCCTCGGCCGCGGGGTCGTCGGGATTGCGATCGGGATGATCCGCCATCGCCTTCGCGCGATAGGCCTTCTTGAGTTCGGCGTCGCCGACGTCCCGCGAGACACCCAGAACTTCGTAGTAATCGCGCCGTGCCAATGGATAGGCCTCGAACAGCTGATGGGAGGGAGAGCCGGCCGCGGAGTCTAGTCGGAATTCTCGGACTCATCATCTCCGAGCGCGGCGTAGAGATTCTCGGTCATCTTGTAGGTAAGAGACGAGAGTTCGTCAACGGCGCTCTTGAGTGCCTCGATGTCCTCGCTGTCCATCGCCGCCTTGGCGTCTTCGAGAGCGGCCTGGATCGGCGCGCGCTCTTCGTCGCTGACCTGATCGGCGAATTCCTCGAGGGTCCGAACCGTCGAGTAGACCAGGCCATCGGCCTTGTTCGAAAGCTCGACGAAGGAGCGCCGGGTCTGGTCGCCCTCTTTCTGATCCTCGGCCTCCTTCACCAGCCGCTCGACGTCTTCTTCACGCAGCCCACCCGAGGCCGAAACCTCGATCGCCTGGCTCTTGCCGGTGCCGAGGTCCATCGCCGACACGTTGACGACGCCGTCGGCGTCGATGTCGAAGGTCACCTGAATCTGCGGCACACCGCGCGGCGCCGGCGGCACCCCGACCAGCTCGAAGCGCCCGAGGGTCTTGTTGTCCTTGGCCATCTCGCGCTCGCCCTGGACGACGTGGATCCGGACCACGCTCTGCGCGTCTTCGGTGGTCGAGAAGATCTGGCTGTTCGAGGTCGGAATCGTCGTGTTGCGCTCGATGATCGTGGTTGCGACACCACCCTGCGTCTCGACACCGAGCGAAAGCGGCGTCACGTCGAGCAGCAGGACCTCGTCGACCTCGCCCTTGATCACACCGCCCTGGATCGCCGCACCACTCGCGACCACCTCGTCGGGGTTGACGCTCTTGTTGGGCGCCTTGCCGAAGATCTCTTCGACCTTTCGCTGGATCACCGGCATGCGCGTCATGCCGCCGACCAGCACCACCTCGTCGATTTCGTCGCGCGAGATTCCGGCGTCCTCGATGGCCTGCTTGCAGGGCTCGACGAGCCGAGCGACCAGACCCGAGACGAGTTCCTCGAATCCCTCGCGGGTGATGGTCGCCGTCAGGTGGGAGGGACCGTCGCCCGCGGCGGCGATGAAGGGAAGATTGATGTCCGTCGATTGGGCGGAGGAGAGTTCGTGCTTGGCGCGCTCCGCGGCTTCGCGAATCCGCTGGAGGGCCATGTTGTCGCTTCGCAGGTCGACCCCGGTCTCCCCCTTGAAGTTGTCGATCAGTTGCTCGCAGAGTGCGCGGTCGAAGTCCTCACCGCCGAGGAAGGTGTCGCCATTGGTGGACTTGACCTCGAAAACGCCCTCCGAGATCGCGAGGATCGAAATATCGAAAGTGCCGCCGCCGAGGTCGAATACCGCGATCGTCTGGTTGTCGGTATTCGTGAGGCCGTAGGCGAGCGCCGCGGCCGTGGGCTCGTTGATGATGCGCAGGACATTGAGGCCGGCGATCTTGCCGGCATCCTGGGTGGCCTGCCGCTGCGAATCGTCGAAGTAGGCCGGGACCGTGATCACCGCGTCCTCGACGTCTTCGCCGAGGTAATCGGCTGCGGTCTCCTTCATCTTGGCGAGCACCATCGCCGAAATTTCCTGGGGCGAGTAGGCGCGGTCGCCCACCCGGACCCAGGCGTCTCCGTTTTCCGAGGCCTCGATCGTAAACGGTGCGATTCCGGCAAAATTGGTGGCTTCATCGCTGTCGAAGCGGCGACCGATCAACCGCTTGGCGGCAAAAATCGTGTTCTCCGGATTGGTGACGGATTGGCGCTTGGCGATCTGCCCGACGAGCTTCTCGCCCGATGGTGCAAAGCCGACGATGGAAGGCGTGGTGCGCGCCCCTTCGGAGTTGGAGAGAACCTGCGGCTCGCCACCTTCGAGCAGCGCGACACAAGAGTTGGTCGTCCCGAGGTCGATACCGATGACCTTGCCCAAGGTTTCTCGCCTCCCTCCCGACAGCCGGGAGGAAACACTCCCGGGCTACTCGGTCATTTCACCGTCTGCGGGTGATTTTGCGACCACCACCCGCGCGGGTCTCAGCAGCCGATCTCGGAGCTGATAACCCTTTTGCAGCACCTCGATCACGCTGTTCGGCGCTGCCGACTCGTCCTGCACGTGCGCCATTGCCTCGTGCAGCGAGGGATCGAACTGGCTCCCCTCCGCATCGATCACGTGCACTTCGTGCTGAGCAAGGACCGCGTAAAGCTCCCGCTGCACGAGTTCGACACCCTGCAGAAGGCTCGCCAGATCCCCGCCATCGCTCTGATGCGCGTGCTCAATGGCGCGATCCAGATTATCGACAGTCGAAAGGAGATCCTTGACGAGATTCTCGTGGCCGTACAGGATCACGTCCTGGCGGTCCTTGTGGGCTCTACGCCGGAAATTGTCGAAATCCGCCAGCAGGCGGACGTATTTATCCCGATTCTCGACCAGCTGGCCGGCCATCCGCTCGACTTCTTCGTCGCTGAAGTCGTCGGCCGTGGACCGCTCGGGCCGCTTTACGTGCCCGTCTTCGTCGATCGCTTCGGAGGCCTCTCGCAGGGCCGCCTCGAGCTCGGGATTCACCGCCAGGCTCTTTTCCGATTCTTCGGCCATGGACTCCCAGCCCTCGGTCTCATCGCGATCGGGTTTGCCGTTTTCGTCCTGCGGTCCACCGCTCACGCTACGAGCCTCCCGGTAATGGCTTGGGACAGATAATCGACGACCGGAATCACGTGCCCGTAGTCCATCCGGACGGGGCCGATGACGCCGAGCATCCCGAGCGGCGACTCCGAGCCGCCGTAATGACTCGCCACGAGTGCGCAACGGCGCAGGCCGGGCTCGTCCACTTCGTCGCCGAACACCACGCAGACACCGCTGGTGTCGAGCATCTGGTCGAGCACCTCGAGCAATCGCGCCTTGGTTTCGAGCGCTCCAAAGAGATCGCGAATCCGCTGCGGGTCGCGAAACTCGGGTTGGTCGAGCAGCGCGAGCCGGCTCTCGATCACGAGATCCACTTCGCCGTCGGCGGCCACTGCGCGGCTGCCGAGTGCGATCGCACGCGTCAAAATTGCGTCGGCCCGATCTCGCAGCCGCTCGGCCTCTTCGATCAACGCCGCGCGCACCTCGGTCAGTGTGTGACCCGCGGCGCGCTCGGAGAGCAGCTCTGCCGTGCGGTCGAGTTCGCGCTGATCCCATTCGCCGTCGCCCGAAATCACGCGCCGATGCACGCCACCGTTTTTCGAGACGAGCAAAACCAGCACGCGTTCCGACGAGAGCCGGACCAGGCTGATCCGACTGAGAACGATCCGCTCGAATCGCGGCGCAATCACGAAACCCAACTGGCGGGTGCACTCGGAAAGCAACTGCGAAGCGACGTGGACCACGGAGTCGGGCTCGGCCTCGTCGACGCTGTAGGAGATGTTGCGCATTTCGTACGAGCCGAGGCTGCTCGCGTCGAGTCGCTTCGGGTCGAGCAATCGATCGACGAACAAACGCAGACCGCGCTCGGTGGGAATCCGGCCGGACGATGCGTGCGGCTTCTCGACCAGGCCCATCCCCGCCAGTTCCGCCAGCGTCGCGCGCACGCTCGCGGGCGAGATCTGGATCGGCAGCAGATGGGTGAGCGTCTGGGAGCCGATCGGAGCCGCCTCGCCGACATACGCCTGGACGATCGCTCTCAGGACGGTCGCCTGGCGCGCGGAGAGTTCGTGCGAATCGCAGCCTGCTTCGGGTTGTCTCGCAGCCACGGCTGCCCTCCATACCCGCAGAGGCTCGTCAGAGCTCTTCCTCGAGCTGGCCGGATCGGTTCCGGCGCGTCCTTCGCGCACCGAAGAAAAAATAGTCTAGCCCGATCATCGGTCGATGGGGGCCCGCAACTGAGCTTTCAGATCGGAACGCAGTTTTTGGCCTGGGTCGAATCAGGCAAAACCCGAAGAGCGGCCTCAGACGAACTCGGCAAAGACCGAGTCTGCGAGCAGCCGGCCTCGGGCGCTGAGCCGCAGATTTTCGCCCTCCACCTCGTCGAGCAGGCCCGCCTCGACCAGCCGATCGATTGCGGGCCCGAAAAACGCCCGCGGCGGCTGCCCGAACTCGCCCTCGAATTCCGCGGCCAGCAGGCCCCGCGAACCGCGCAGCGCGAGGAAGGCGGCCTCGCCGCGCGCGGTCGCCGCATCGAAGACCTCGGTGGGGCCGGCCGCGGGCGGGAGCCGCTGGGCGATCCGGTCGATATAGGTGCGCAGGTCCCGCACGTTCGAGCGGCGGGCTCCAAACGGCGCCGCCGCGCTCCGCGGCTCGGTCGAAAAGGCGCCCACCCCGAGGCCCAGCACCGGCTGCCGCTCCCAGTAGCGCCGGTTGTGGACGGCCTGAAAACCCGGATGCGCGTAGTTGGAGATCTCGTAGCGCACGAAGCCGCCCGCGCGCAGGCGGTCCTCGAGGGTCTCCAGCATCGCGATGGCTTCGGCCTCGTCGGGCAGCGGCAGCTGCCCGCGGCTCGCCGCGAGCGCGAACGGCGTGCCCGATTCGATCGTCAGTTCGTAGGTCGAAACGTGCTCCGGACCGAACGCCAGCGCGCTGCGGAGGTCGGCCTCCAGGTCCGCCAGGCGCTGCCCGGGCGCTGCGAAGATCAGGTCGAGCGAGATCGCCTGGAAGCCCGCGGCGCGGCAGGCGGCCAGGGTCAGGTGGGCTTCCTCGGCCTGATGCGCGCGGCCCAGGCGCTTGAGGACCCCGTCGTCGAAACTCTGGACCCCCACCGAGACGCGATTCACGCCGACCGCGCGAAAGCCCGGCAGCCGGTCGCGCTCGAGCGTGCTGGGGTTCACTTCGAGGGTGGTCTCGACCGGGACGTCGCTGGGAAACACCGCCCGGATGGCTTCGACGATCCGGCCGAGCGACTCCGGGGTCAGCAGCGCGGGCGTGCCGCCACCGAGGTAGATGCTCGCGAGGCGGTGGGCGCTGCCGTCGGGGTCGCGATACACGGGGCTGCGGGAATCGAGTTCGCGCAGCAGCGCGTCGACGTAGCGGGTCTCCTGGGCGGGGGGCAGCTCGGGGACGCCGATCACCGCAAAGTCGCAATACGGGCAGACCCGCTCGCAAAATGGAACGTGGACGTAGACGCCGACGCTCGAGTCGCGCACCCGGATAGGGTAGCGGCCCGGGCGCTTCCCGGGGCGGCCTGCGTTACTCTCCGCGCGCCTTGAAGATTCCCGAAATTCGCTGCGAAGTTCTGCCCAACGGGCTCACGGTTCTGTTGTGCGAGAGCCAGATCGCCCCCGTCGCCGAGATCCAACTCTGGGCGGGCGTGGGTTCCGCGGACGAGCGCCCGTTCGAAAGCGGACTCGCCCACTTTCACGAGCACATGCTCTTCAAGGGCACCGAGCGCAGGGCGGTCGGCGACGTGGCGGGCGACATCGAGGGAGCCGGCGGCCGGGTCAACGCGTTCACGTCCTTCGACGTGACCTGCTACCACGCAACGCTTCCGTCGGATCAGCTCGAAGTCGGCGTCGACGTGCTGACCGACGCCCTGCTCCATTCGACCTTCGTGCCCGAGGAGATCGATCGCGAGATCGAAGTGGTGCTCGAAGAGATCCGCCGCTCCGAAGACTCGCCGACCCAGGTGCTCGGCCAGGCGGTCTTTGGCGAGTGCTACCGCGAACACCCCTACCGCGCGCCAATCCTCGGCACGCGCGAAAGTGTCGAGAGCTTCAATCGCGAGCGCGTGCAGGCCTTCTACGAGCGCTGGTACACGCCCGACAACCTGCTCGCGGTGGCGGTCGGAGACTTCGACGCCGCGCGCCTGCTCGAACAACTCGCAGCCGCCTTCGACGGTCGGCCGCGCGGAAACGTCGAGCGCAGCCGCACCCCGGAACCCCCCCAGACCGAGCGGCGGGGCGTCATCTGCGCGCGGCCATTCGAGCGCGTGAACATGGAGATCGCCTACCCGGGTGTCTGCCTGCGCGATCCGGATTGCGCGGTCATCGATCTGCTGGCCTTCATCCTCGGAAACAGTGAGAGCAGCCGCCTGAACCGCCGCGTCAAAGAGAGCGAGGGGCTCGTCGACCGGATCGACGCCTACTCGTACACGCCACTGGATCCGGGCATGACGAGCGTGAGCATCGGCACCGACGCGGAGCGCGCGCTGGATTCGATTGCGGCCGTGGTGCGCGAGATCGAGCACCTGCGGATCGAAGCGGTCTCGAACGAAGAGTTGGAGCGCGCGCGGATCAACTTCCTGGCCTCGGAGCACTTCGAGCGCGAAAGCGTCACCGGCATGGCGCAGAAGCTCGGCAGCTTCCAGACGACCGCCGACGACTATCGCGAAGAAGCCCGCTATCTCGAGCGGATCCGCAACGCGACGCCGGAAGACCTGCTGCGCGCGGCGCGTCAGCACCTGGCGCCCGAGCGCATGACGTTAGGTGCGGTGCTCAGCGAGACCGATGCGGTGCGATTGAACGATGCGAGCATCGACGCCGCCATCGCGCGAGGCCTGGAGCAGACGACGCGCAAACTCGCGATGCCCGCGCAGAGGGCGAAGCAACGCGAGATTCACAATTACGAGATGGTCAACGGCGCGCAGCTCTTCGTGATGCCGCGCCGATCGGTTCCCGTCGTTGCGGCCCGCACTGCGTTCCTGGGTGGAACCCTCGCGGAAGACGAGAGCAACGCGGGCATCACCAACTTCTTGTCATCGATGTGGTTGCGAGGAACCCGCAGCCACTCGACTGCAGACTTCGCCCGCGTGGCGGAAAACCTGGCCGCCGATGTCGACGGCTTCTCGGGCCGCAACAGCCTGGGGACCACGCTGGAATGTCCCGTCGAGGCGCTCGATCCGACGCTCGAACTCTTCGCCGAGTTGCTGCTCGAACCCGCATTCGACCTCGCAGAAATCGAGCGCGAGCGCAGCGACACACTCGCGGCGATCGAGCGCCGCGAAGACCGCCTCGCGCAACTCGCCTTCCTGCTCTTCGCCGAGACCCACTTCCGGCAGCACCCCTACCGGCTCGCGACGCTCGGCTCCACGGAGTCCGTCAAGCGGTTCGACGCCAATCTGCTGCGCGCTCACCACGCGCGCTTGATCCGCGGCGAGAACATGGCGGTCGCGATCGTCGGCGATGTGGATCCCGACAGCGTGGCCGCGCGCTTTTCGGCTCGCCTCAGCGCGATTCCGAACGGCGGTTTCGAAGCGCCCTCCCCGCCCCTCGAAGCGGCGCCGACCGAGATTCGCGAGGCCGAACTCCGCAAGGACCGCGCACAGGCACACCTCGTGATCGGCTTTCGCGGCGTCACGATCTCGGATCCCGATCGCTTTGCGCTCGAAGTCATCGTCCAGTTGCTGGCCGGCCAGGGCGGCAGGCTCTTTCTCGAACTGCGCGACCGGCGCAGCCTCGCCTACTCGGTCAGCGCCAACAACACCGAGGGCATCGCGCCGGGCCACTTCACGGTCTACATCGCAACCGCACCGGAGAAACTCGACGAAGCCCGAGCGGGCATGTTCGAAGAGTTGGCGAAGCTGCTCCAACAGCCGCCCTCCGACGAAGAACTCGAGCGCGCCAAGCGCTACCTGATCGGCAATCACGCCATCGGCCTGCAGCGCAACTCCGCGCACGCGGGGCTGATCTCACTCAACGCCCTCTACGGTCTGGGCCCCGACGCCGACCGCGCGTTTCCCGAACAAATCTCGGCCGTCGACAAGGACGAGGTCCTGCGGGTCGCCCGCCGGATCATCAACCTCGACACCTACACGCTCGCGGTCGTCCGGCCCTGAAAACCCGATCCGGGGTGCCGGCCGATCAGGGGCCGAGCGCGAGGCCCTGGCTGCGGGGGTCGCTGCCACCGGTGTGCCAGCCGGTTTTGGGGTCGATCGCGACGACTTCGGCGACCGACCAATCCCAGTCCGACACCTCGACATTGTGGCCACGCGCGCGCAGCGCGTCGACGACGTCGGCGGGGACCGCCGCCTCGACGCTGAGGGTGTCCGGCACCCACTGGTGGTGGACGCGCGGCGCAGAAACCGCCTGCTGGACGTCCATCCCGTAGTCGAGCTTGTTGACGATCGTGAGCAGCACGGTGCTGATGATGCGCGGTCCGCCCGGGCTGCCCGTCACGAAGACCGTGCGCCCATCCTTCACGACGATCGCGGGCGTCATGCTCGAGAGCGGCCGCTTGTAGGGCGCGACGGCGTTGCGGCCGAGCGTGTCGATCAACCCGTAACTGTTGGGTTCGTAGGGCGCCTTGGCAAAGTCGTCCATCTCGTTGTTGAGCACGATGCCCGTGCCCGGAACCGTGATCCCGGAGCCGTAGAGGGTGTTGATCGTCCCGGTAATCGCGACTGCATTGCCGGCCGCATCCGTCACCGAAAGGTGCGCGGTACCCGAATCGTTTTGCGGCAGACCCGGGCCCTCGAGGTCGAGCGCCGTCTCGCCTTGCGCCCATTGCCAGGGCGCGCGCTGCCACCAGGGCGGATTGATGCGCGCACGCAGCGTCGCCGCGTAGTCCTTGTCGGTGAGTCTCGCGACGGGCACCTCGACGAAGTCCGCGTCGCCGAGGTGGGCGGCGCGGTCCGCAAACGCGAACTTCATCGCCTCGACGATGCGGTGAAAGCTGGCCGACGAGCCCGGCCCGTAGCTCGCGAGATCGATGCCCTCGAGGATGTTGAGTGCCTCGATCAGCGCGACGCCCCCCGAAGACGGCGGCGGAAACGAGTAGATGTCATGGCCGCGGTAGCTGCCGCGCAGGGGTTCTCGAACCTTCGGCGCGTAGGTGCTCAGGTCTTCGAGCGTGATCAAGCCGCCACCTTCCTGCACGCGGGCTGCGATCGCCCCCGCGATCTTGCCCTCGTAGAAAGCGCGCGGCCCGTGCTGGGCAATCTGCTCGAGTGTGCGCGCGAGGTCCGTCTGGACCAGCCGCCAACCCGGTTCGAGTGCGACGCCCGCGGGCGGATAGTGGATGCGCAGGGTTTCGGGAAAGCGGGCTTCGAGCCGCGGTCGCTTCCAGGCCATCATGTCGACGTGATAGGGACTGATCGCGAAGCCATCCCGCGCGAGGCGGATGGCCGGCGCCATCACCTCCGCGAGCGTCATCGTCCCGTAGCGCTCCAACGCGAGCGCGAGACCGGCGACCATTCCGGGCGTGCCCACGGCGAGCGCACCGTACGCAGAAGCGTCTTCGGCCACGCCGGGCCGCACGTACATGTCGCGGTCCGCGGCGCCGGGCGCCGTCTCGCGCCCGTCGATCGCCACCACCTTGCCGTCCGCGAGGCGGATCAAGATGAATGTGCCGCCACCGATGCCGGTGGAGAAGGGCTGCGTGACGCCGACTGCAAACGCCGAGGCCACCGCCGCGTCGATCGCGTTGCCACCCGCCGCGAGCACCTTCACACCGGCTAGTGTCGCATCGACCTGGGAGGTGGCGACCATTCCGTTGCGCGAATAAGCGGGCGCTTCGGAGGCGGCATCGACAGGTCGTGGAATGACCCCTTGAAACGCAAGCGCGAACAGCGCGAGGAACAGCGCGTGGCGGAAAAGTTTGCGGTGGGATTTCGACATGGCGCAGACGCTACCACAGCGCAATCGCGACACCTCGCACGAAGCCACGCACCTTCCGACCTGAATTGGTCGCTCTTTTCACCGCGCCGTTCGGGAACCCGATCGGGCCGGTGCTAGATGCCCTCGCCCCACGCCGCGTCGGGCTTCTCGACCGCCTTGCCGCAACGTTGATCAGCGGCCTTGCCGCAGGCGTGCTCGGCGTGCTTCGCGCAGCTGTGTTCGGCGTGCTTTCCGCAGGTGCACGTGTCCGCGTCTCCGCATTTGTGTTCGCTGCCCTTTGCGCAGTCGTGTCCGGCTTTTTCACAGTCGCAAGCGGCAGCATCTCCGCAGGCGTGCTCACCCGCCTTGCCGCAGCTGGGCACGACGACCTCTTCGCCAGCCTCGTGGTGATCTGCGAGCGATCCTATCGGCAGCATCAACAACCCAAACGCGGCCGCGATTGCGACCCATCGAACTCCAACCATCCAATTCTCCTCCAAGCCATGCAACCCATCGCCGCGCAACGATCCGCAGCCGGTTTCCGGGCCGTGCGCACCGCGGGCGGCTGCAAGTCCCTTTTTCGCAGCTGCAGGCTAACACAGTGGAAGCGGATGCTTACAGCGCCTGGCTGCCGCTCAAGGCGCTCGGGCGATGTTCCGACGAGAGGCAGCATGCGACGCAATCCGCTGGTCCTGCCGCTGATCCTGGTGACCGCCCTGCTGCTCGCCGCGTGTGGCGAAGAAGTCCCGATCGAAAAGCCCGTGACCGCGGAAGACCTGATCGTCGCAGGCCCGCACCCCCACGCGATCCTCGAAGTTCGAGACCTCGGGGAGATCCGGATCGAGCTGCTGCCCGAAATCGCGCCGGGAACCGTCGAAAACTTCATCAAACTCGCCGAAGACGGTTTCTACGCAGGCATCACATTCCACCGCGTGATTCCGGGGTTCATGTTGCAAACGGGTGACCCCGAATCGCGCGGCCCCGATCCGCGCCGCCTGGGCAGTGGCGGTCCCGGCTACGAGATCCAGGACGAATTCAGCGAGTTCCCCCACACGCGTGGCGTCCTCTCCATGGCCAACAAGGGCAGCCGCAATACCGGCGGCAGCCAGTTCTTCATCCTCCACCAGGACGCACCGCAGCTCGATGGACGCTTCGCGGTCTTCGGCCGCGTCGTCGAAGGCATCGAGGTCGTCGACGCCATCACCGAAGTCGAGATCGACACCTACGGCCGCTACGGCCCGCCCGATCGCCCCTATCCGGTCTCGGTCGTGATCGAAGCCGTGCGCATCGAGCGCGCGGGTGTGGGCGTCGCGGATAACTAACACCGTCAACGCAGGCTCCTCTTGCGGCAGCGTCCCGGACCCGTCTTCTAGCCCACGCTTCCAGCGATGGCGCGACGCTCTGAGAATACCTGGTGTAATGTCGACTCGTGAAGACCTACCTCCTCGAGCGCAAGCAGTGGATCTCGCGATCCCCTTCGGAGACTTTCGACTTCTTCGCGCGGGCTGAAAATCTCGGACGCATCACGCCGCCGTGGCTCCACTTCCGGATTCGCTCACCACTGCCCATCCAGATGCGTGTAGACGCGCGGATCGACTACACGATCCGGCTGGCCGGGATACCGCTGCGCTGGCGGACCCGCATCGCAACCTGGGAGCCGGAGCGTTGCTTCGTGGACGTCCAGGAGCGCGGCCCGTATGCGCTCTGGGAACACACCCACCTGTTCGAGCCACGGGAATCGGGCGTACAGATGACCGATCGGGTCCGCTACGCATTGCCGCTCGGCTGGCTGGGCCGGGCCGCAAACGCACTCGCGGTGCGCGCTGCACTCGCTTCGATCTTTGATTACCGGTTCCAATCGATTCAAACGCTGCTCGACCCGAATGCTGCGAGCGATCGACATGACTGAAATCTTCGGCACCGCAGCTGCGATGTTGTCCGTCTGCATGGTCGGGCTGTGGATCTGGAGCGTGCCCTTGCGCAACGCGAGCATCGTCGATGTCTTCTGGGGCATCGGTTTCGTGCTCGTCGCAGCCAGTGGATTCTTCTGGGGGCACGCATCGACGGCTCCTCGCAGCCTTCTGATCAGTGCGATGGTTGCCCTCTGGGGGATTCGCCTCGGCGGACACCTGTTCTTCCGAAATGCGGGCCACGGCGAAGACCCGCGTTATGCCGCAATGCGCCGCCATTGGAAGGCGCGGTTCTGGTGGGTCAGCTTCTTCACGGTCTTCGCGTTGCAGGGCGCGATCCTCTGGTTCGTCTCGCTGCCGCTACAGGTCGTGCAGGCGGCACCCGGCGGGCCACTCGGCGGACTCGACACAGTCGGCGTCGCAGTCTGGTTCATCGGCCTCGTTTTCGAAACCGTCGGAGATCACCAACTCGCGCGCTTCAAGGCCGATCCCAGCAACGCGGGCGCGGTGATGGATCGCGGTCTATGGCGTTACACGCGGCACCCGAACTACTTCGGCGATTTCTGCATCTGGTGGGGAGTCTTCATCGTGGCACTCTCCGCGCCCCAGGGCCCGTTTACGATCGCAAGTCCGGCGCTGATGTCGTTTTTGCTGTTGCGGGTGTCGGGCGTACCGCTACTCGAGCGCGGCATGAGCGAACGCCGCCCGGGATATGCGGACTATATCCGGCGTACGAGCGCGTTCTTTCCGCGGCCGCCTCGCCGAATGTGATCAGGCCGCTGCGTCGGGCCGGAGGATGTAAACGGGTAGCGGTTCGCGCTTGCCCTTGGCGTCGATGTCGCGAGGTTCGGCGCGCTCCGGTGGCGCCGTGAGCGTCTTGTACACCGCCTCGGCGACGACGATCTCGTTGGGTCCAGCCGCAGCCTGCAGCCGCGCAGCCGTGTTCACGACGTCGCCAACCGCCGTGAAATCCTTTCGCGCACCCTTGCGCACGTTGCCGATCGACGCGACCCCGAAATTGATCCCAATCCCGAATCGAAGCGGATCCGGGCCCGGCTCGCGCTGTGCTTCAGCAACCAGGCGTTCGGCCGCGTTCAACATCGCGTCCGAGGTGCGCCCGCGAAGCGAGGGAAAGGCCGGGAGATACAGGGCCATCACCTGATCGCCCACGAACTCGATCAGGGCGTCGTCTTGCATCAGCACACGACTGGCCAGTTCGTAGAAGTGGGAGACCCGCTCGGCGACGACTGACGCCGGCCGTGCCGAAGACCAGGCCGTGAAGCCGCGGATGTCGACGAACAGAACGCCGACCTCCGTGTCGTGGACACCCTCGGGAGAGCTGTCGATGCAGCTTCTGCAGAAGTTGGGATTCTTGCGAGAAGGCGAGATCCGAAGCAGGCGCCCGATTCCGCCAAAGGGTACGAAGCAGACCCGGCAGCGCGGGTTGGCGGGAAGCTGTCGATAGAGCAGCCGGAAGTGGCTGATCGCGCCCGAGCCGCAGGCCTCCAGCATGAAGGCGTCGTTTTCCGCGCATTTTTTCGCGCCGAGCCGATTGAAGTTGTGCGCCAACGGAGTGAGGATCGCCGGCGTCAAAAACAGCACGCATACGGCCAGTAGCGGCGACTGCATACTCGTCAGAGCCGCCGCGAGGATCGCCACTCCCGGCACCAGATACGGAATCAGTAGGGCTCGAAGCTTCGGACCGATTTGCATGGCAATGACGCTCTCCAAGGGGCGGCTGATCGCGCCCCAGCTGCTGCGCGAAGGGCAACCATCGCATACCCGCACCCGCCGCACATCCCAAAACGCCCCAAAACTCCCCTAGACGTGATTTCGAAGCATCAGTTCCTTGGGATGGGGCTCCAGAAACGTCTGCCCGTTCAAGTAGGCGACGTCGAGGTGCCGGGCATGGTGGCGCAAGAGCGTCACCGGGACGATCAGCGGAACGTTTTCGAGCCGGTAATCGTGTATCAGCTCTGCCAGTTCGATTCTCGAAGCGGAATCCAGGCCCGCCTTCAGATGCCCGGCCGCGTGCTGCAGCACGTTGGTGTTGCGCGCGCGCGTTGCGACGCGCGCAAGCGCAGCCATGAAGACATTCTGATACGTCTCGCGGACTTCTTCGCGCGGCCGCTGCTTGACGGAGGCGACGAGAGCGCCGAGTTCGCGGTAAGGCTCGAGGGCGTGCGCCATCAACTGGAGTTTGTGCGCAGTGTGAAACGCGACGAGTTGCCCTCGCGTCCAGCGCCCGCGAAACAGATCGCGCAATCTCCGATACGCGAACACCCTTTCGATGAAGTTCTCGCGCAGCTGCGGATCGTTGAGGCGACCTTCGTCTTCGACCGGAAGGTTCGGGTGGCTATCCATCAGCGGGCCCGCAAAGAGCCCGCGGCCGTCCTTCGTGGGCGCACCCTTCTCGCTGTAGACCTTCACGCGCGTCATTCCGCAGCTGGGTGAATCCTTCTTCAGCACGTAACCGCAGAGTTCCAGCCCGCGCAGCGCGCGCACCCGGCGGGCTGTATAACGCTGCATCTCCCGCGTGTGATCGCGACCCGACGCGATCTCCAACATCCGGACCTCTTCGCCCTCGCGCACCAGTCGCAGCGCGGGGCGCGGCGTGCCCATGCCCACTTCGACCTCGGGGCAGACGGGAACCCACTCGACGAACTGCGCGAGCAGATCGGTCACGAAGCGGCTGCGCTTGTGGCCTCCGTCGTAGCGCACCTCGTTGCCGAGCAGACAGGAAGAAACGCCGAGGCGAATCGGGCGATCGGCGTCGACCGCAACCTCGGTCACGAGTTCGCACCGGCCTGGCGCGCTTCCGAAAAGCGCTCCAGCGCATCCTCGCGGCGCTCGGCGTGATCGACGATCGGCGGCGGATACGCGGCCGGCGGCTGCTGCGCCTCCCACGGCGTGTGCACCTGAGCGCCGGGTACGTTCTGCAACTCGGGAATCCAGCGCCGGACGTAATCGCCGTTGGGATCCCAGCGCCGGCCCTGCGCGATCGGATTGAAGATCCGAAAGTACGGCTGCGGGTCGGTTCCGGTCGAGGCCGCCCACTGCCAGCCGCCGTTGTTCGACGCGGGATCGCCATCGACGAGGTGTTCGAAGAAGAAGCGCTCGCCTTCGCGCCAGTCGATCAACAGATCCTTGGTGAGGAAGCTGGCTGCGATCATGCGCACGCGATTGTGCATCCAACCGGTCTCCCGGAGCTGCCGCATGCCCGCGTCGACGATCGGATAACCGGTCCGCCCCTCGCACCAGGCCTCGAAACCATCCGGGTCATCGTTCCACACCAGTGCATCGTACTCGCTTCGGTAGTTTTCTCTCAGCACCCGGGGGTTCTCCTCCAGGATGCTGCTGTAGAACTCGCGCCACAACAACTCGTCGAGCCATTTTGCGATGCCGCTTTCGAGTGCGGGATCGGCGGCAATCGCCTCCTCGCCGCGCACGATGCACTCCCGGATCGAGATCGCACCAAACCGGAGGTAGGCAGAGAGCCGCGACGTCCCGTCCCGGTCCGGCCGATCCCGGTCCTCATGGTAACGGCCGGCCGCGGTCGTGAGAAATTGCTCGAGGCGTTGATGGGCGGCCGCCTCGCCGCCCGTCGGAAGCGCGACCGCGCCGGCGTCGAGCCCGAACTCGCGCGGATCGGGGATCCGGTCGGAAGCTACGTCGGGGATCGGGGGCGGCAGCGCACCCAACCGGACGGGCAACCGCGGCGCTTCCAGCCAACGCCGCCACCAGGTCTTCCGGTAGGGGGAATAGACCGAATAGGCGCTTCCCTTCTGGGTGCGAATTTCGCTGGATCCGAACACGACGTGATCGAGGCGCTCGATGACCTCGCCGCCGTCTTTCTCCACCGTACGACGGACCGCCGCATCGCGCTGACACCCGAACGGTGTCACCGCCCGGTTGAACGAAAGCAGGCGCGCGCCGGTTTCGCTCAGAAGCCTTGGCAGCACTTGCTCCGGTCGACCGTGGCGGACCAGCAGCGGCACGCCGCGCTTTTCGAGATCCCGACCCAGACGAGCGAGACAGTCGAGCAGGAATCGCGTTCTCGGCCCCCCCGAGCGCTCGTTTCCGAGCATGCGCGGGTCCAGCACGAATACGGGCAACCACGTCTCGGCCCGCTCGACGAGTGCCGTGAGCGCCGAATTATCCTGCAACCGCAGATCGTTGCGAAACCAGTGCAATCCTCTGGTCATCGAGAGATCTCCATCCGACCCGTCAGGCGAGCTTTCCGAGCACCGCTCGCCGCCTGACTTCAGGTTTTTCGAAAACGGCCTGGACGACTCCGATTTCGCGCTCCTCGAAGCCTCCCTCGCAGTAGCAGAGATAGAACTCCCACATCCGCAGGAAACGATCGTCTAGACCGAGGTCTCGGATCTCGCGCAGATTTTCGAACATCTTGTCTCGCCAGCGCCGCAGCGTCTCCGCATAGTGAGGAGACAACTCTTCGAGGTGCGTCATGCGAAGATCGCTACAAGACGCCACTGAGTTGTTCATCGCCAGCACTGAAACCAGGTCTGCACCCGGAAAGATATAGCGTTTGATGAAATCGACCGTGCGCGTGTGGGCCTCGTAGTCCTGATCCGGAACGGTGATGGCCTGAAGGAGCATGATCCCTTCGGAAGTCAGCCGGTTCGAGCAGACGCCGAAGAACGAATCGAGGTGATCCCTTCCCACCGCTTCGATCATCTCCAGTGAGACGAGCTTGTCGTAGCGGCCCGTCAGGTCCCGGTAATCCTGAAACAGGACTTTGACGCGGTCCGAAAGCCCCGCCTCGGCGATCCGCTGGGACGCGCGCGCGTGCTGCTCGGCCGAAATCGTCGTCGTCGTCACCCGGCAACCGCGGGTCGAGGCTGCGTGAAGCGCGAAGCCTCCCCAGCCCGTACCAATTTCGAGCACGTGATCCTCGGCGCTCAGCTCCAGTTTGTCACAGACGCGTTCGTACTTCGCAATCGAAGCCTGCTCCATCGACGCGTCGTCGGACTCGAAGATCCCGCTCGAATAGGTGAGTGTGGGGTCGAGGAAGAGCGAGAAGAACTCGTTGCCGAGATCGTAGTGGGCCGCGATGTTGCGCCGGCTGCCCGGCCGCGTATTGCTGCGCAGCGCGTGGAACAAGGCGAGTGCGGGGCGGATCCAACTCGCAAAGCCGCGCTGCAAATCCTTCAGGGTCGGCTGGTTCAACGCCAGGATCCGAATCACCGTAGTCAGGTCGTGGGTTTGCCAGTAGCCGTCCATGTAGGCCTCGGCGCCGCCCAGCGCGCCGCGAAATGCGAGTGAACGATAGAAACGCGGGTCCTCGACGTAGACGATCGCCTGAAGCGGCGCGTCGAAATCGCCGTACGTCTCGTGCCAGCCGGATTCGATGAAGGTGAGCGAGCCGTGACGGATCGCCTGGAGCTGCTTTCGGACGATCCTCTTCGCCAGGCGGTCCAGGGCGGTCAACTCGAGCGGGCGCGCTATCTGCGGCAGGAGTTCCAGAATCTGATCGCTCATGAGTTGGCCTCCAACGCAATCTTGCGTTCTCTGGGGTGATCGAAGAACGGAGCGCCCTTGAGGTACAGGCGCAGTGCCTGCCAATAGATTCCGGCGATCACCTGGGCGGTCATGAACGGAAAGCGCCAGATGGCGCGTGCGAGCGAGCGCCCGCTGATCTCGCGGCGCTCGAGTGCGAGTGCGGCGTCGAAGATCGACTCGTCGTTGCGCTCGAAATTCGCGACGCTCACCTCGAGACGGTCGCCGGGTTGGCAAAATTGCCAGCGGTACGACTGCTCCATGCTCATGAACGGCGATACGTGAAATTCCTTGCTGGCGCGCGCACGGATCGACCCGCCACGATGAACCGATGGGCCCGTGGGGAACACGTAGCAATGGCGTTCGCCCCACGGCGTGTTGTTGACCTCGGCGACGACGGCTTCCAGGCCCTCTCCTTCGCTGTCGAAGCAGTAGAAGAAGCTCACGGGATTCATCGCAATGCCGCCGTAACGCAGATGGGTGAGCAGCCGAATCGGACCGCTCGGCCGACGACCGGTTCTCTCTTCGACGAGTTCGCGCACACAGGCGTCGAGGGGTCGAGCGGGGTCGCCAAGGTGGTCGCGGCGTCGAAACCACGCAAAGGTCGGCCGTTCATCGGACCAGAACCAACGCCCGCGAAACAACTCCGGCAACTCTGAAAGGTCCAGATAGAGCATGAAGAGCGGAAACTCGAACGCGTGCTCGATTGGCCGACGGCGGCGATGGCGAACGCGCCCTTCGTAGAGACAGCTGTGCACGACTCAGAACTCCACACCGAAGGGCGCGCATGCCTCGATCGCACTCTTGACACCATCCTCGTGAAAGCCATAACCCCAGTAGGCACCGCAAAAATGGGTGCGCGCTGGACCGCTGATCTTCGCGCGGTGCTTCTGGGCCGCAATCGCATCGGTGTCGAATACCGGGTGGTGATAGACGAAGCGTCGCAGGACCTTCGCCGGATCGATGCGTTCGTTGCCGTTGAGTGTCACGAGAAAGCGATGATGTGACGGCAGGGATTGCAGGCGCGTCATGTCGTAGGTGAGCAGTGCGCGATCCTGGCTCCTCAGCGGAACGCGATAATTCCAGCTCGCCCAGGCGCGCCGGTTGCGTGGCAGCAGTGTGGTGTCGGTGTGCAGCGAGACATCGTTGCGCTGGTAGTTGATCGACCCCAGTACGGCTCGCTCGAGCGTCGAAACATCTTCGATCAAAGCGAGCGCCTGGTCGCTGTGGGTGGCGAAGATCACGTGGTCGAAGTCCTCGAGACCCGCGCTCGAGAGGATCTGCACCCGATCGGCGCTGCGCCGCACCGAACGCACCGGGCATGCGACGCGGATTCGATCCAGAAATGGAGCCACGAGCTTCTCTACGTAACGCGCGGAGCCTCCCCGGATCACGCGCCACGGAAGCGAAGGATTGGTTTCGAGCATGCCGTGATTCTCGAAGAAGCGGATGAACGTGACAGCGGGGATCTCGAGGAATTTCCGAGGGCCGGCGGACCAGATGGCGGCGCCCATCGGGACCACGTACTGGTCGATGAACGCATCCGAATAGCCGGCGCCCTGAAGATATTCCCCAAGCGTGGATTTTTCGGAGGATTGATCGAGCAACTGCGGCGCCTCGCGATTGAAGCGCAGAAAGTCGCGCAGCATGCGGTGAAACGACGGGCGCAACAGGTTCGACGGCTGTGCGAACAAGGATCGCAACCCGCGGCTGCCCCATTCGAGGCCGGTTCTCTCACAGCTGAGTCCGAAACTCATCTGGCTCGGCTGGGTGTCGACGCCGAGTTTCTCCAGCAATCGGACGAAATTCGGATAGGTGGCCTCGTTGTAGACGATGAAACCCGTATCGATCGAGTGGCGTTCGCCTGCGAAATCGACATCCACCGTATGGGTGTGACCGCCGATGCGATCGGAAGCTTCGTAGACGCAGATCTCATGCCGAGGGTGAAGCAGGTGAGCTGCGACGAGCCCCGAGATACCGCTTCCCACGATCGCGATCTTCACCGCTCACCTTCCCGCAGGGACATCCGCACATGGGTGACCCACCACTCCTTGCCTCCCCGATATCCGAACAGTTCCGCGCAAGCCAGGAAGAACAAGCGCCAACGCTCGAACCACAGTGGCGCCTCTTTCTCGCCGTACACCTCCGCGAGAATCGGCATCAACATGTCGACCTGCACGTCCTGGAGATGGAGCCACGCCTCCGCGGTCTTCTTGTAGTGGGTCCCGTTGACCCGCCACTTGCGCTCGACGACGAGGTTGCGCTGGAAGTGCAGCAGCATGTCATCCGACGGCATGATGCCGCCCGAGAAGAAGTGCCGGGCCATCCAGTCGTCTTCCCCCTCCGCCTCGTACGGATAGGCGCATTCTCGGTGTGCGAAGTGGTGGACGAAAAGCTTGCCGTTCGGCTCCAACCACCTTGCAATGCGTGCGAGCAGCCATTCGTAATTTCGGATGTGCTCGAACATCTCGACTGAAATCACGCGATCGAAGCGCCTTTCGGGATCGAAATGATTGATGTCGCTGGTTACGACTTCGACATTTTCGATCTTGCGCTCCGCACAGCGCGCCAGGATGAACTCGCGTTGGGGCTTCGAATTCGAAACCGCCAGCACGCGGCAGCGCGGGTAGCGTTCGGCAATCCAGAGCGACAGCGATCCCCAGCCGCAGCCGAGATCCAACACGCTCATGCCGTCCGTGAGCTGCGCACGCGAACAGACGAGCGCGAGCATCGCCTCCTCGGCGGCGTCGATATCCTTCACGCCCTCGGACCAGAGTCCGCAGCTGTACTTCATCCGCCAACCCAAAACGCGCTGGAAGAATTCGGGAGCGACCTCGTAGTGCTGCTGGTTCGCGAGTTCGGGGACCAGCGCGATCGGGCTCGAGCGCAATTGCTCGCGGAAGGCGTGATTTGCGTCTTCGTCCGCTTCGCAATCGCCGCTCCGAACTTCGTTGAGGCGACGGCGCAGCAGGCCTCGAATGGCCGCGCGTATCACGGCATCCGGTACGCGACCGCTTTCAGCCAGTTTCAATCCGAACATTCAACTTCTCCCTTGTCACACGCCGATTCAGTGGCCCGGAAACGGAAAGAAAGCGGGCCACACCGTGGCGTCGAGAACCGCGGTCTGCAAACAGAAGGGCAACAGCCCAATCACCGCGAGCGTGCGGCCGCGCGGCGCGGGTGAATCCAGTTTCAGCAGCGCGATCAACAGCCCGAGCGCACCCAGTCCGACGCACGCGAGATCCAGTCGAACGACTGCCCACATCCAGGCGCTGGGCTGCGCGATCATCAGCTCGGTGAGTTGAAGCCAGATCGCGGAGGGGAACAGCACCAGCGCGTAGAGGATGTGGAACAGTCCGTAGCCGAAACGGCCGGCGATCCGGGTCGTCTCGGGCCGCAGCTTGAAAAAGATGTAGGGCGTGAACAAGAAGTAGCCCGCTGCTGCGAGGAACATGTTGACGGTGTAGAGCGGGCGCAGGCCGTCGGGCACGCCGCCCCAGAGGGCGTCACCCACCGACGACTCCGAACCGAGGCCGAACGCATAGCTCACCAGCACCGCTGTGCCGCCGATGAGATTGAGCGCGATCAGTGAACGAACCTGTCTATTCATCTGGAATCCTCCGGTCAACACCTTTTGGTCGCTGACCTGTGCACTCATCAATTTGCCAGAAGCTCGCGACGAAGTCCGTCGCTGAGTGAATTCGGACCGAGCCAGATCGCGAAGAGTGCAGACGAAAAGTCTGCGCCCGCGACGACGCCCATGGGCCGACCGTTCTTCCCGAGCTCCGTCCCGCGACCCGGCAGGTAGGTGAGCGAATAGCGATCGCCGGGTTCGATGTCTTCGTAAAAAGTGTTGAATTCGGCGATGCTGGTCTGCAAGCCTTCGAGCGTCTCTGCGTCGACGTTGCGAGAGATCCCTTCGATGGTCGCCTCCGCGAAACGGTCTGCGGGAATCGACCAGAAGTATTCGATCTCGAGGCGACGCGGGACTTCTCCGAGCACGTCGTCCGTCTGCGCGCCTTCACCCAGGTAAAGCGCCGCCACATAGGCCTTGAAGACGGTGCGGTAACGCAGGAGCCCGGTTCCCCGCAGCTGCAACTGAGCCTCCCCCATTTGCAGCTGCTCAGGGAACCGGACTCCCTCGATCTCGGCGGACTGCACCACAGAGGCGGGAACCAGAACGACCGCGAACAAGAGTGGGATGATTCGCAGCTGCCTCTGGCAGAACACACGCGAGATCAATGAACCGATCATGAATGAACCTCGATGCGCCGGCGCATCCCAGGGCCCTGATCCGACTGGACATCTCGCGGCGCGCGGCCGCGTGCAGAGCCCTTGCGCCCGCTGTTTGCTTTGGAATTGTTGTTTACTGCGGCCTTCACGATGCCTTTCAACATTCCGCTGAAGACGAGGCCGTGGAGCGGATAGATGCCGTACCAGTAGAGCAGCCCCGCAACACCCGAGGGTTGAAACACCGCGGTCTGGCGGATGCGCGAAACGTCACCGTGTTGCGAAACTTCGAATTCGAGCCACGCGCGCCCGGGCAGCCGCATCTCGGCGGCCAGCCGCAGCTTGCAGTCGGGCTCCAGACCCACCACCCGCCAACAGTCGAGCGTGTCTCCGACGCGAAGTTGGTCGAAATGCGCCCGCCCCCGGCGCATGCCGGCGCCACCGATCAGCAGGTCGATCATGCCGCGCAATTGCCAGAGCCAGTTGTACGCGTACCAGCCGGTTTGGCCGCCAATCCGCCGGACGGCCGCGAAGGTATCCGCGGCCGAAGCGCGCACCGCGATCTCGCGCGAGTCGATCAGCCGGGGCCCGATGCGCACGCCACCGAACGAAGACTGTTTTGAACTCGAGGCCGAGATCGCATCCGACCAGCGCGTTTCCGCGAACGCGCGGTCCTCGTTTTCGAGCGCTCGCGCCATCGCCGTCCGGATGTCGCTCGGCACCACGCGAAAGACCTCGCGCGCCGACGGGTCACGCACGGTGGTCGAGTGGCGGATGCTGTCGATCAGCTTGCGCCCGATGCGCGCGTAGAGCGGAGTGACCAGACCCAGCCAGAGACTGCTCAGCCAGGGCGTCAGAACCGGCACGGGCAACATCAGGCGCCGCAAGCCGCGCTGGCGCGCGTATTCGCGCATCAGGTCGCCGTAGGACATCTGGTCGGCGCCGCCGATCTCGTAGACGGGGTTGCCGGCCGGGTCCGCATCGATCGCCTCCAACAGGTAGGCGAGCAGATCGTCGATCCCGATCGGCTGCGCGGGCATCGTTACCCAACGCGGTGTCACGAGGATCGGGAGGTGCTCGACGAGAGAGCGGATCATCTCGAACGAAAGGCTGCCGGAACCGATCACGATCGAGGCGCGGAACTCGATCACCGGCACGCCCGAGTCGCGCAACAACTGCCCGACTTCGAGCCGACTGCGCAGGTGCGGAGAAAGCGCCTGGCTCTCGTCCGCGAGCCCGCCGAGGTAGACGATGCGCGCAACGCCCGCGGCGCGCGCTGCGGCACCAAAATGGAGCGCGGCCTGGCGATCGGCCGCTTCGAAACCGTTCGCGGCGCCCATCGAGTGGATCAGGTAGTAGGCCGTTTCGACGCCGCGCAGGGCCTCTTCGAGCCCCGCGCCCGAGACGACGTCACCCTCCACGACTTCCGTCTGCGCAGCGATGCGAGAGGAAAGATTGGCGGGGTTGCGTGCGAGACAGCGGACCTGGAACCCGCGATCCTCGAGGGCTCGCAAGAGTCGGCCGCCGACGTACCCAGTGGCGCCGGTCACGAGGATCTTCCGAGCACTTGCGCCCTGCACTTTCGAACTGGATTGCATTTTCGTCTCCCGACCTTCGATATCGTTTAATCTATACGAAATCTTAATATTGTCAAGATTTTTTCTATCTTTGCTTGGCGTTCGTGTAGTCTTTAATTATCCCTTTAATTACAATTACTTATATAGATCTCTGCCTAATTTTCCAGTGCAAAAATATATACAAACCTATTTTTTGTACAGAAATTTACAAAATAGACGCTCGCTCGATCAGCGGGCTGAGTGAAATCCGCCAGCAGCCCGGTAGAAGAATCGATGCGAATTCAGCGCAAAGATTCGCGACTGCCCCACTTGTATACGATCCAAGCGCGGGATGGGAACAGTGAGTCGCCCGAGCGCGGCCCGCCGCTCTGAGGTTTCCCACAATTGGTACAGATTCAAAACGCTGTCGAGATAATTTTCAAAAACTTTTTCATTCTGACAAAATTCATATTTCGATTTAATATCAGATATTTGTATTAGAATATGCGAACAAATGAGGATCGTTCTCGCAAGCATATCTAGACAAAATAGATTTATTGTATAGGATGCGCGCATGGCCGAATCCGACATTTCCGCAGAAATCACCTACCCGCTCGGCGCCGCCACGCGGCTGACGGGCCTCAGCGCCGAGGTGCTGCGCGCCTGGGAGCGCCGCTACGGCGCCGTGCAACCGCCGC
>JAHEEJ010000203.1 GCA_024640705.1 Deltaproteobacteria bacterium | reverse complement strand
CGATGGTTCGGTCGATCGTTCGCCCATCGGGCATTTTGATCCGAAACGAATGCTCGCCTCCGAAAAGCGGGATGTTCGCGAGCGGGGTTGCGCCGAGGTCGATCCCGTCGACTTCGACGTTTGCCCACGGAGTCGCGTTGATCTGCACCGCAAACGGTCCCAGGTTCTCGCTGGATGAAGCAGGCTCCACAGCGGGCGAATCGGCGATCCGCCGCTCCTCGAAGCCCGCTACCGCCCCAATCTCCCCAATTCCTTCGCGCGCCGTCGAACCCCCCGGCGCGACCGCCGCATTCGCTTCGCCGAAATCATTCTGCATCGGCTCTCGGAGATCTTCCCGGATCATTTCCCCGACCGCTGCCGGTATCGACTCGGGACCCCCTCCTTGCGAATTGTCCACTGCGGCTCGATGAGGCTCCGAGAGGATCGAGCGAATCACCGGAATGGCCACCGCTGCAAATGCCACGATGAGCGTTCCCAGCGCGATTACCCGTCGCGACGTGGGTCGTGGGCGGCGCGACACCGGCGGCGCGATCGGTCGCTCCCAATCGGGAATCTCGTCTTCATCGAACGCTTCGCCCTCGATCGGCGCGAACGCGCCGGATTCTGCTGCAGCGGATTCACTCGGCTGGGGTGCCGCCTCCACGCGATCTTCCGCGCGGCGACCCTTCTGCTCTGAAGCACCGCCCAGACCGACGCGCACATCGACGCCCTCCGGTTCGGCACGCCGCTTCGATACGCGGCGTTCCTCGGCGGGCACGCCGAGTGTCGGCGCCGAAGCGGCCGGTTCGGCTGGCGCATCGGCGGGTGCCGTCGGTGATTCAACGGGCGCTATCGGTGTTTCGGTGCGGTCCCCCATCGTTTCAACGGGAGCTTCTTGCAGGATCGTCATCGCTGCCGCGTGAAGGCGCCTCGGAATCCCGGCCGAGATCCGATGGAGCAGGCGAACCGTTTGCTCGTCGAAGCGCACGCGAATCGATTCGGGAACCCGCGCGAGTGCGAGCCGCCCATCGATGTATTGACTGGTTTCGCTTTCCGTCATCGGCTCGTCGAGATGGACGATGTCGAAGTTGCAACCGATCGCGGCGATGGTGCGGTTGCCGGTGGCGTTGTCGGAGGCGGCGATCACCAACCGTACGCTGCCGCCCGAATTTTCGATGAGTCGCCCGGCCCAGCGCGCAGTCGCAACCGGCAGCGCACCGGCATCGTCGATCAACAGCAGCAGTGAGGATCCCCGATCGGACAGATTCCGGCTGTGTACCTGCAGCGCGCCAATTGGATCTCCAGTCCCCGGCAGACCCAGCAACCCGAGCGCCCAGCTGCAGAGCTCCTCGGGCGGGAGGGCCGCGTAGGGCAGATAAACGGTCTGCAGGTCATCGGGTACTGCTTCCGCGAGCAGATGCAGCAGAAGCGTCTTGCCGAGCCCGGGTGGGCCGATCAACGCGGTGGTCTTGGCGGGATTACACGCCGAACGCAGCAAATCCTTGCGCGCGGTTTCGGTCGCCGCGCGCGGCACGTAGACGTTCGGATCGGGCGTGATCGCAAACGGATCGCGGGTGGCGTGTTCATTGGACCGATCCGGCATCGCGCCCCCAACCAGTTCTACCGGGTCCTGGCGGCCGACCGGCAGTGTCGGCTGCAGTTGTAGCAGCCGCCTGGCCATGTTGGCCTCAGCAGGGATTTTGGCCAATCGAACCATTCGAGGCTCGATCGCCGCTCCTCGCCTTGACCCTTCGGCCGCCTCCCGCCTACCCTTTCGGCCGTTCGTTGGAAACGCAGCAATCAAGTGCATCGAGCGTCGCGCTTGGAGCACCAGGAGGATATCTCGTGGGTGGGAAGCTGGTTCGGATACGGGTAACGCTCAAGGTCGGGAAGCACCGAATGTCAGGCTCCGACGACCCCCTCTATCTCGGCCTTCACGGCCCCTGCGGCCGCGAATTTCGCCTCGAACTCCACAAGGGCCACGCGCGCCAGCGGGGCCACGAGGACGTCTACGTGTTGGGTTCGCCGGACGATCCGGAAACCAACGTCGATCACCCGGAGCTCAACGACCCGACCGTCCCGCCGATCGATGCCGCAACCGTAACGGGTGTCTATCTGCGCAAGGGCTTCGAGCCGATCCCCAACGTTCGCGGGATTGGCGAAATGGACGACCGCATCGAAATCACCGAGGCGGAAGTCGCGATCGAATCAGAGGGCGCCCCCAAGGCGATTCGCTTCGAACGCTTGGGGCCGATCTGGCTCGGCCTGGTGTCTGGCATACGCTTCGAATTGCCCAGGTGCGAGAACGCCTGATCCGAGCCTGGGGGTTCAGAGCATCGCGCGGATGGATTCGAGTTCGGAGCGGATCTTCCGGTAGCGGGAACGGTGATCGGTTTCGATCGCGAGGTTGCCCGACTCGAGGGCGCGGCCCGCGCCGAACTCGCGCAACTTCTTGCGCGCACCCGCGATCGTGAAGCGCTGTTCGTAGAGCAGTTTCTTGATCAGCAAGATCATGTCGATGTCACGACGGCGATACAGGCGCTGTTTCGAGCGCGATTTCTGTGGCGCCATCCAGCGAAATTCGGATTCCCAGTAGCGGAGCACGTAGGGCTTGACGCCGGTGATGCGGCTGACTTCACCAATTCGGTAGTAGCGCTTGCCCTGGGCGTCCTCTTCGCGTCCGGCGCTGCGGTTCGCGGTCTGATCGTTGATTTGCGACGTGATCTCGTTTGCCAACTGCCCCCCCTCTCAAAGCAGCTCGAAGAAAAGAGCCGACCGACAAAGTGCGAATTGGCCTCCGGGTTTCTGCCGCCCGCCGACTACTCTAAGCGACCGACTCCATCCAGACTGCTCCCGCCCGTCGGGGCTTCTTCGTCGTTCAAGAGATTCTTTAGCACGAGACTGGGTTTGAAGGTGAGCACTTTGCGTGCTTCTAGAAGAATTTCTTGACCGGTCTGGGGATTGCGGCCCTTGCGAGAATTCTTGCCGCGTACGACGAAATTCCCGAATCCCGAGATCTTCACCTTCTCACCATTCGCGAGCGTGGTTTTGATGGCATCGAAAACCTTCTCTACCAGCTCCGCGGATTCTTTTTTCGAGAATCCAACCTGCTCGTAGATCTGTTCGACGATGTCAGCCTTTGTCATACGTGTTCTCCCGTAATTCTCGCTAACGGAGCTCTCCCTTGAACCGATGCGCCAACATCTTGACGATGCGATCGGTCGACTTCGTCACTTCCTCGTCCTTGAGGGTTCGATCGAAGCGCTGGAAGACCAGCCGAAATGCGAGGCTGGTGCGCCCATCCGCGATTCCCTTTCCCGCGTATCGATCGAACAACTCCACCAAGATCAAGTCCTTCCCGCCGGTCTTGCGAATCGCCTCGAGCACTTCGCCCGCCGGTTGGTCGATGTCGACCACCACCGCCAGGTCACGTCGAACACTCGGCTGCCGCGACACTTCGCGAAACTGATGCTCCTGCTGGGGCAACGCTTCCAGGGCCTCGAGGTCCAACTCCATCACCGCACAGCCGAGATCGAGTCCAAAGGCTGTGGCGACATCCGGGTGAAGCTCCCCAATCGCCCCGATCACTTCTCCCCCCACCTCCAGCGCCGCCCCAGCCCCGGGATGCAGATACGGCGGAAGGCTCGCGCTCGGAAACCATGCCACATAACCCAGCTGGTTCAAAAGCTTTTTTGCGATGCCCTTGAGTTTGAAGAAGAGCGGAGCCGAATTCGGGGCCTCCCAGAGCCCCTTTTCCTCGCGCTGGGCAATCGCCGCCACGAGGCTCAGCGACTCCCGCGGGAGGTCCCCGCCCCAGCGGGAGGGATCCCCGTCCGCGCGGAATAGTCGCGCCAGCTCGAAGATCTCGATTCGCCCCAGCTGCCGGCTGCGATTCTGCTGGACGATGCGGAGAATCGAGGGGAGCAGCGTCGTGCGAAGCAGCGGCTCTTCCTCGCGAATGGGATTGACGAGCCTCAGCGTGCGACCCCGCGGGTCGTCGGGCGCTAGCTGAAGCGCCTCGAGCCACTCGGCGTTCAGGAATGGCAGCGTCTGGCACTCGATCATGCCGGCGGCGACCAGGGCGTCTCGTGCGCTCTCCGCGACGCGCCAGAGCCGCGGTCGCTCGACACCCCGCAGCACCCCGACCGGCTCCGTGACCGGAATCCGGTCGTAGCCGTGAATCCGCGCCACTTCCTCCGACAGATCCTGGTGGAGGTGGAGGTCGGTGCGATGAGAGGGGATCGCGCAGAGGAGGTCAGCGCCCTCCGCCGTCGTGCAGCGGACGCCCACCCGCTCGAGCAGCGCCGCCATCTCCTGCTTCGAAAGCGCAGTGCCGAGCAACTTGTTCGACCGATCGGTCGGAAAGCGAATTTCCTCGGTCACGGTCGGCGCGGCGCCTTCGGCCAGCGCGCAGCCCGCCGCAACCTCGCCGCCCGCGAGTTCGGCGATCAAACGCGCCGCGCGATCGGCCGCCCGCCCGATGCCGAGCCGATCCACGCCCCGTTCGAATCGATACGAGGCTTCCGTTTTCAGCCCGTAGCGCTTCGCTGTGATCCGAACGCGGCTCGGATGAAAGTGCGCGCTCTCGATCAGGATGTCGCTGGTCGCATCAGCCACTTCGCTGTTTGCACCGCCCATCACGCCAGCCAGCGCAATCGCAGATTCCGAGTCCGCGATGACCAGGTCTTCGGCGCAGAGTTCGCGGGCTTCGCCATCGAGGGTGGCGAGCTTTTCACCGGCCACGGCGCGGCGCACTTTGATCGTGTCGCCGCGCAATTTTGCGAGGTCGAAGGCGTGCAGGGGTTGCCCGAACTCCAACAACACGAGGTTGGTGACATCGACGACGTTGTTGATCGAACGGATGCCCGACGCGGCGAGTTTCGCGACCAGCCAGTCGGGTGACCGGCCCACGCGCACGCCCCGCACGATTCGCGCCACGTAGCGGTGGCAATCGTCGCTGGCGTCGATCTCGACGCGAATCGCGTCTGCTGCGGGCGGCCCGGCCTCGCGCGGATCCGTTTCGGGCACGCGCAATTCGCCACCGAAGAGCGCCCGGACCTCCCGCGCCAATCCGATCAGGGAGGTCGCGTCGCCGCGGTTCGGCGTGATGCCGATCTCCAATTCGCGGTCGCCGGTCGCCATCACCTCGGGCAGTGGCGCGCCTACCGGCGCGTCGGGATCCAGGACCAGAATGCCGTCGTGATCGTCTCCGAGTTGGAGTTCTCGATCCGAGCAGATCATTCCGGTCGACACGACGCCGCGAATCTTGGCGCGTTTGAGCAGCGTGCCGTCGGGGAGCGTGGTGCCAACCGCCGCAAAGGCGATCTTCTGGCCCGCGGCGACATTCGGCGCACCGCAGACCACTTCGATCAACTCGCCACCGCCGACGTCCACCCGGCAGACGGAAAGCCGATCCGCATTCGGATGCTGCCCGCACTCGCGGACCAGCCCCACCCGGATCTCGGAAAGGTCGGGGCCCGTCGAGCTGATCTCGACATCTTCGAAACCACTGAGCGTGAGGCGCTCGACGAGATCGGCTTCTGCGGGGAGATCGATGAACTCCGCGAGCCATTGAAGCGATACGCGCATCAGACCTGCTCCAACACGCGCAGGTCGCCTTCGAAGAGCAATCGGATGTTCGGGATGCCGTAGCGCAGCAGCGCGGTGCGATCTACGCCCATTCCGAACGCGAAGCCCTGGTAGCGATCGGAGTCGATCCCACAGTTTTCGAGCACCTGGGGATGGATCATCCCGCAACCGCCCCACTCGATCCAACCGCTGTTCGAGCAGACGCCGCAACCCTGGCGTTCACAAAGCAGACAGGCGTAGTCCATCTCGGCGGAGGGCTCGGTAAACGGGAAATGATTGGCGCGAAAGCGCAGCTCGATCTCGCGCGCCATCAGGTGGCGCCCGAAGGCGTGAAGCACGCCCTTGAGATCGCCGAAACTGACGTCCTCGTCGACGAGGAATCCCTCGATCTGGTGGAACATCGGATAGTGACGCGGACTCAGATCGTGTCGGTAGACGCGACCCGGTGCGATGAATCGAAACGGCGGCGTTCGGCCCGTCATCGCCCGAATCTGGACATTCGAGGTGTGGGTGCGCAGTACGTTTCCGCCTTCGACGTAGAAGGTGTCCTGCTCGTCCCGGGCGGGGTGCACCTCCGGAATGTTGAGCGCCTCGAAACAGTGAAATTCGGTTTCGACCTCGGGGCCCTCTTCGATCGAAAACCCCATCGAGGTGAAGAATTCCACCATGTCCCGGAACACGCGCGTGACCGGGTGCAGGTGGCCCGCGGGCAGTTCGTCGACGCCCGGAAGCGTGGTGTCGAGGCGCTCGGCGTCGAGTGCGCGATCGCGGTCGCTGCGTTCGAGCGCGCTACGGCGCTCGCCAACCGCCTCTTCGATCCGCTGCTTGGTGGTATTGGCGAGCTGGCCGACCCGCGCCCGCTCTTCGCCCGCGAGGTCGCCGATGCTGCGCAGCACGCCGGCCACCGAGCCCTTCTTGCCGAGGTAGCGG
>JAHEEJ010000202.1 GCA_024640705.1 Deltaproteobacteria bacterium | reverse complement strand
GATGGACACGGCGCACCGGAGCCGCCTAGACTGCCGTCGAGGAGGAGAATTCCATGTTGCCGAGCTGCTGGTTTCGTCGCGTTGCGTTGATTGCTTTCTCACTGCTGGCGCTGGGTTTGTTGGGCGCCCTCTACCCCTGGGGCTCGATCGAGCTCGGCTCGCTCAACGGCGAGCTGCTCGCCAAGGCCGCACCCGACGAGTGCTTCGTCGAGATCGGCGACCAGCGCCCGATCAACGAGGACGGCAGCTGCGATGTCGGGATCCCCAAGGTGAACGAGTCCTATGTATGGGGCCTCACCAAGACGCGCGGCCGGCTCTGGGGCGGCAGCGGGCCTAACATCCTCTGCCTGATCGGCGGCACCCTGCTCGGGACCGGCACGCCGTCTCAAAATGATTCCTGGGTGTGCGAGTACGGCGCCGGACCGTACGTTCCGCCCGCTTCCGAAGGCACCGGCGACTGGCGGCCCGGGACGATCTTTTCCTACGACGTCGTGGCGAACCGCTACGTCGATCGCACGCCCGACGATCCGATGATTCTCGACACGCTCGGCATGCGCGCGGCCGGCTCGAACTCCAACTTCGTCTACATCGGCGGACCCGGCCTGCATGGCGGCATCAATCTGTTCGCGTTCAACGCCATCACGGGGCGCTACATCGGATCGAAGCACTTCCCGGAATTCGGCAACATCCGCAAGTGGCTCGATCACGACGGCGTGCTCTACACGACGGTCGGTAATGTGGCCGGCGGTGGCAGCGTGCTGCGCTTCGATCCCGACCGCGCGTCGCCGAACTTCCCGTTCGATTACACCATCGTCGGCAAACTCAACGGCGACGGATCTGAACTGGCCGTTCACGAGGGGCACCTGTTCGCCTCCACCTGGCCGAACCTGGCGGGTACCGTGGGTGGCTTTCCGGCACCGGGCGGAATCTGGATGAGCCCTGTCATCCCCGAAGGCGGACTCACCGCGGATCACGCGAACCCGGCGTCCGGCGCGGAACAGTGGCAGCAGGTCTTCTCCTACGCGCAGTACGATCCCGATCTCATCACCGTGGTCGCCACCGGAATGGGCGCCCTCGCGTCGTTCGACGGCTACCTCTTCTTCGGCCCGATGCACGTGCCGACGGTGGGCCTGGTGGCTCACCAGATTGCGGCCGCGCAATTCGGCTACGAGATCGACCCCACCGAAACCCTGCTGAACTCGTCGCGTGCGATTTCGATCTTCCGGGGCAAGGACTTCGGAACGAGCAACCAGCAAGTCGAACTCGTCTACGGCTCGGAGGCACTGCCGGCATTCAACCCCTTCAAGCCGGAAGAGGGTTGGAAGCTGGCGCCCAACAGCATGGGCATGGCCCCGCTGTTCGGACCGTCCGGGTTCGGCAACATCTTCAACAACTACACCTGGGGCATGCAGGTCTACCGCGGTGAACTCTACGTCGTCACGATGGACTGGAGCTTCGTCGCGTCCGAGGTTCTCGCCGCCGGCGGCGGCGGCGGTCTTCCGACGCCTCCGATTCCGATCGATCCCGACAACTTCGGCGCCGATCTCTGGCGCTTCCCGTCGGCCAACGAGCCCGCAGTCCTCGAGAGCCAGACCGGCTTCGGGAACTACTTGAACTACGGCGGCCGCGTGCTGCTCGCGGACGACGCGTATCTGTACATCGGCTCCGCCAACGCGATGAATCTACGAGCGGGCGCCGACGACGAGTTCAAGGGAGGCTGGGAGTTGCTGAAGTTCCTCCCGAGGGGGGAGAACCCGGCACTGGTTCACGCGCAACAAGCGCCGCTGCGCTCCGGCAAATCGCGGCGCTGAGGAGCGTCGCATCGCAGCGTAGATCTTCCCGCGCCATCGCGAGACTGGCCGTCTGCACGAGGCATGGGGGAAGATTTCCGCAAGATTGGACGAGAGCAACTCACAGATGAATGACATGCAATCCTCCGCACGTACGCGCGACGAATCGACGGCCTGGACGTTGGTCTTCGTTGCCTGGCTGATCGCCAGCGCCTCGGCGCTCGGTGCGTTGTTTTTCAGCGAAATCATGCAGCTGCCGCCCTGCTCCCTCTGTTGGTACCAACGCACTTTGATGTTCCCGCTGGCGCTGATCCTGCCGATCGGACTGTTCCCCTTCGACTGGAAGGTGGTCCGGTATGCGCTGCCGTTGGCGGTCATCGGCTGGCTGATCGCCATCTTTCACATGCTGCTGATCGCAGGCGTCATTCCCGAGAAGATGGAGCCCTGCGTGCAGGGTATTCCGTGCTCGGAAAAAGTGATCGACTGGTTTGGCTTCGTGACGATTCCGCTACTGTCGGTCGTGGCTTTTACGGCCATCATCGCGCTGTTGGTTTTGACCCATTTTCGAGGTTCCGAATGAAACAAAAAGCGCTGTTCATCGCCGCCGCCGCGGTACTGCTGGTGGCGTTCGGGGTGGGTGCGTGGGTCTACAAGAGCAGGCAAACCGATGAGCCCGCACAAACTCCCGATCCCGTTTATTCGCAGCTCATCAGGATGCACTCCCCGACGCTGGGCAAACCGGACGCCAAGGTGCAGATCGTCGAGTTCATCGATCCCGCGTGTGAAGCCTGCGCGGCCTTTTATCCGCTGGTCAAGAAGATCATCGCCATCAATCCGGACGAGATCCGCCTGGTGATGCGCTACGCGCCGTTCCACAAGGGCGCGAGCGCAGTGGTGGCGGTGCTGGAGGCGACCAAGAAACAAGACAAGTTCTGGCCGGCGCTGGAAGCCCTGCTGGCCTCACAGCCCGACTGGACACAGCACCACACCGCGCAGGTGAGTCGGGTCTGGAAGCATCTCGAAGGGCTCGGCCTGGATCTCGAACAGGTTCGCAGCGACATGGGGGCACCCCAGATCGCGCGCGCGGTTGCGCAGGACCTCGCCGATGCGAGGGCCCTCAAGATCAACAAGACACCCTCGTTCTTCGTGAACGGCCAGCTGCTGACGAATTTCGGTTACGAGCCACTGAAGGCGATGGTGGAGCAGGCCCTGGCTTCCCCCCAGCCCTAGCCGCGTCGCGCAGCCGCAACGCTTCGAATCGGGCGCCGCTTCAGACCGTATTCGCGCGCGGACTGAATCGGCGCCACAGCATGAGCAGTCCGAGCCCGAGCAGGATGCTGGAGAGCAGCGCCAGCGGGTTGCCCGGCGCGCGTCGATGGCGCAGCAGGATGGCGGGCCGCTGCCCGAAACCTTCGGCCGAGAGCAGCGAACCGTCGGAGAGCTGCTTCGACCGGCCCGGCGTCAGGGAGAACGATTCCGCGTCACCTGCGCCGGTATTCTGCACGCGCAACTGGGCGAACGCGTTCTGACCGGGTTGCAGCGGCGGGTGCAGATAGAGCAGCTCGGCGCGCACGTCGCCGAGTTCGCAGACGCCTGCCACCTCGACGTCGCAGCCATCCTCTCCCCGCGCGAGCCGCAGCGTCGGCACGCTGTGCGGGCGAACCAGCAGCATGAGTTCGCTCCCCAGTCCCCGCGACAGCGGCCCGTTGTAAAAGACGACGGTCTCTGCTGACGATCCCCCTGCGTCGCGCGTCTCCACCCTCGCGCGCAGCTGCTTCATGCTGCCGTCGGGATTGGGATCGACCTCCAGCCCCGTGACGCGCGCCTCGCGGCCGTCGCCCAGTTGTTTCCAGCTCGGCCCCAGCGCCAAGCGCTCCAACTCCGCGCCTCCGACGCCACCGACACCGTGCGCGAGCAGCCCGACCAGGAACGCGAGGTGGATCACCGCAGGCGCGTAGAAGCGCGGCGCCCGGATTCCCGCACGCCATTTCTTCACCACGTTCCGGTAGGTGGCGAGCGTCGTATTCAGCGCGTAGAGGGTCAGCACCCCGACCAGCAGGTAGAACCACAGGTGAACGGCAGACACCGGAGCGAAGAAGGCGCGCATGTCGTCCATCGCGATCGACGCCGACGCGCCGTCGCGCGTAGCTGTGAGAACGACGGATCCGATCGCCAACAACAACACCGTGGCCTGGCCGCAGATCACCCCCAAACCCTGCGAGAACAGCCACGCCGTGCGGCTCGCGTCCGCGCGAGAGCCGTTGCGATCAGAATGCATGGCTCGACCTCCCAAACAGAAAGGAGGTTCCCACGTAGGCGACGAGCACCCAGACGAAGCCGACGATCGCGAGTGCGGGTCGCACCCACGGGCGCGGGAAGAGCGATGGAGTGAGGTGCACGTGGATGAAGCTCGCGTAGTGGAACCACAGGATCACCGACCAGATGATCTTGACGTCCCACATGAAGTAGGCGCCCCACGCGACCACGCCCCAGAAGCCGCCGCAGATCATCGAGAACGACCACAGCCCGAACCCGTTCAACGCGAGTCGATCGATCAGCGTCAGCCAGGCCGGGTCGCGATCGCGAAACCACACCAGCGACGCGGCCGCGGCAGCCGCCCAGGTGCCATAGGCGAAGAACGAGAGCGGAACGTGCAGCGGATACCAGATCGTGCGCATCAGGGGCGGCGGAAAACCCA
This sequence comes from Deltaproteobacteria bacterium, assembly GCA_024640705.1. Taxonomy (GTDB): domain Bacteria; phylum Myxococcota_A; class UBA9160; order UBA9160; family SMWR01; genus JACZVU01. The sequence goes on along the minus strand of JAHEEJ010000202.1, from coordinate 2,039 downwards.
GATCGAGCGGAAACGACAGTGCGGTGAGCATCGCGACGCACACCAAAGCCAGCAGCGGTGCGATGTACAGCCGAACGTCACGCCACGAAATCGCCGTGACCGCGGCCACGGCGAGCGCCGCCGCCGAGAACGACTCCATCTTGTTGGTCAGCGGAAAGAATCCGATCGCCCAGCCCCGACCCAAAGTGGCGCCGAAATGAACCACGACGCCAATCCCCAGCAGCCACAGACTGATCCGGGGTCGCACGAGGGAGGCTGCGAGCGCGGCCACGTAGCACGCGAACGCGGCGTAGAACGGACCGGCGACAGCGAACGGGGGCGCGGCGTCGAGGCCGTTGGCGATTTCGGGCATGGGTTGCGCTTCCAATGAAGAAAGGATTTTGTCGCTCGACCGCCGCCACGGCAGACTTGCGATTCGCTTTCGCGATGCGATCGGGCCCCGCGCTGCGGCCGGGACTCTACAGAATCTGACCAGGGGGCAGACCCGGAGCGAAGAACCCATCCGATCGCGCAGGCGATCGTTCGACTATTCGGCGACCTCTCCGCTCGGCTCCGCAGCCTCGTCTCCGCCGAAGCCGAAGAACTGCTTCATGCTGCGGACGAAGCCCTGCTCTTCTGCGGGCGGGGCTTCGGTCTCGGCGTCTGGCTGCGTGCCTTGCGCGGCGCGACGCTCGGCGGCGCGCGCTTTGCGTTGGGCGCGCCTTTCGGCGGCCTTGGTTTCGTCCGTTCCGGCAGCCGCTCCGCCCGCATCCGCCGCTTCTGCATCGCCAGATGTCGCGCTTTCTACGGTCTCGCCATCGTCGGCGGTTTTTCCATCCCGATCGCGAATCCTCTGCTCGCGTTGCGCGCGGCGCTCTGCCTGGCGCTTTTCGCGACGGGTGCGCGTGTCGGCTTGATCGACCTCGGTCTCGCCAGATCCGGAATCGGCTGCGTCGACCTCTTCACCCTCGTCGGCGCGGTCGTCTGCTCCGATGCCTTCATCTGCATCCTCGACTTCGGATCCACTGCGCGATTTCTTGCCGTCCTTCTTCTTCGCCTTCTTGCCCTTCTTCGCGCGCTGGGTGTCATCCCCATACTTGCCGCCGGATCCCTCGCTGTAGCCTTCACACGGGCCGAGGTAATCCCCGTGCGCTTCGTGAGCGCGCCAGGCTTGCTCGGGTATCGTCAGCGTGTTCCCGGCGTTGGGATTCCCAGGCGGAACATGGCAAATGGTCAAGCGCGACTTGCCGGATTTGCCCTGGGCCAGGCTACCCGACGGAATCAGCCAGAGTAAGAGTGCGACAATTGCGAGAATGGCGGATTGAGCCTTCATCGATCCGGACCTCCAAAGGATGCGCGCATAGCATAACCAAACAGCGCGGTTTCTACCGGAGTTACTTCCCAAACACCTCCTGCAGCAGCGGAGTCACACGCGCCGCCGGATCCGTGCGGATCTTGCGCTCTTCCTTGCCGAGGATGGTGAAGAGACCGTCGAGCGACTTGTCGGTCACGTAGCTGCGAAGGTCGAAGGACGGTTTGCTGGTGAACGGAATCGCCTCATAGCGGCCGACGAGTTGATCGTAGGAACGCACCACGCCGACCGCGTCCATCTTTTTCGCAACGATCGGTTCGAAGCGCGCGCGCAAGGTGTCGCGGGTGGTGCGCTCGAAGTAGTCGGTCGCCGCGGTATCGCCGCCGTTGAGGATGCCGACCGCGTCGCTGAAGCTCATCTGGCGAATCCCCTGCCAGAAAACGTCGGCGGCCTCGCCCGCCGCCTGCTCCGCAGCGCGATTCATCGCGACTTCGAGCTCATCGACCTGAGCGCCAAAGCCCACGACGCGCAGGCCACTCGCCATCTTCTCCAACGCGCCCGGCAGCTCGATGCGGATCAGCGGATTGCCGAGATAGCCGTTGTTGCGGGAGGTCAGATCGACGGCATTGCGCGTACCGATCTCGAGCGCCTGCTTGAGACCCGACACCAGCTTCCCTTCACCGCTCGCGGACGCGAGCAGATCGCTCAACGAGCCGCCCGAGCCAGCGCACGCAACCAACCACGCGGA